>JBGSWT010000761.1:0-12856 GCA_041751815.1 Pseudonocardiaceae bacterium | reverse complement strand
TGCTGGCACGATCTTCGCGGGTCAGCAGCAGTGCAGCGCCGTCGCGCCGCCGCACACGAACATCCCCGCGATCGGCCAAGGCCGCCACACCCTTCGGGTCGCGCTGGAGCTCGCTCCACTGCACCTCAACTGTCACGTCTTCATTCTGAACTTCTTCAGGATTCGACGCAAGCCAGCCCGATGGCCTAGGGCAACGCGCGGTCGCGGGCCGCTGTAGGTGTGCGCCGAAGCAGGGGGCCGAGACCTTCCCAGCTACCCAGCGTGGACGACCGTCCGCAGCGTAGTACTACCGCCCTTCTTGCCCCGCTCCGGCTGATCACCGTCACAGCGGATTCCCTAACAGTCTTATCGCGACAGCGACATTGCTACCACCAGCAGTATTGCAGCGATGCCAAGAACCCGAACGGCTATTGCGGAATCGGCGGTACCGGTGTGACCTGCCCAACCGGAACGGGTGTTACGCCTAGCGAGGCCTGACGTGCCATCTGATGATGACGGCTACCGCGGCATCGGCGGCACCGGCGTGCCCTGCCCAATCGGCGCTAGCGTTGAGGCTGGCGACACCTGACGTGTGGAGTTTCCCGACGGGGTGCACTTCGAGCAGTACGTATTGCGGATGCCGAAGGCCGCGATGACGGTGCCGCTCCAAGCGGCTGGCCTAGCCCAGCGTCAAGCCAGCGGTCGACATATTTTAGTCAGCTATGTCGTTTGCCGGTCGAATCTTCATCGGAACTCTCATCGCCCAGACGCGATGGAGGATGATCATGGCCCGTGGCCACACGGAGCTGCGCGTGCGCATTAACGAGGAAATGTCGTGTGTGTTGGCCGAGATGGACGGCACACCGTGCCCCGCGTTGTTGGGCGTGACGGTGACCGGGGCCGGGAACCTGCGCACA
The DNA here is from genome assembly GCA_041751815.1 of Pseudonocardiaceae bacterium. Taxonomy (GTDB): domain Bacteria; phylum Actinomycetota; class Actinomycetes; order Mycobacteriales; family Pseudonocardiaceae. The sequence continues at coordinate 11,960 of JBGSWT010000761.1, read as the reverse complement.
GACGCAGGCCAACCTGGACGCGTTGGCCGATGATATGGGTGCCCCTGCGGTAGGACACGATGCGCTGCACTCGGGTGGGGCGCTGATCGAGGATCGAAGCTGGGACCATCTGCGCCGTCGTTTTACTAGACGGCTTGGGGCGGCGTCACGAACTTGCCCGCTACCTGTGGTCAGCACGGATCATGGACCGGCTTGGATGGTCGGCCCGTCATGGTTCAGTACTGCCGCAACCCGATGCTGGCACTGATGGGTCGACCTCCGCAACGCGCCGTGGATTGACCTGGGTAGCTGCCGGCCGGCTCCCATGAACCGTATGCATAGGAATTGCTGGAGCACTTGGCCACGGCCCGGTAGGAGCCAGCGCCGCCGGTGCATTTCGCGACGGTCGAGTTGAGACCGGAGAAGCCCCAGTCGCAACCGGTTGGCCACGGTTCAGCGTGGGCGGCACCGCTGGTGAGCAGCAAGGCGCCCGAGGCCATCAGGACAGCTGCGACGGCTCCGCTAACACGGCGAGGAAGAAACATGACCAGGATCCCCCAATTGTGCGTCGAATGATTCGTTTATCCGATGATGCCGGACACTCGGGGGCTGCTCATCATCTCCAGAGGTTATCTCCACATACTCCTACGTTATGGGATCCCGCTAACTCAGGTGATGTAGACCGGGCAGTTTCTACATCTGTGGGATGACTATGGCTGGCCCGATAGCGGAACTGGTGCCGCCATCTCCCATGATCTGGTATAGACGGGACGTCGCGGTCTCACCGCGGGACCGGGCAGCACTCGTGAACTTCGGCGTAGATTCGGGAGTCCCGGGCCGTGTCGGTGTAGTTGGCTTCGACCTGCGCTCGAGCTAGGAATAGCCGCAGGCTCAGCCGTGTTCGACGTGCCAATAGATCATGACCCCGTGGCGGCGTGGAACTCCGTCATCAGGTCGGCTCCCACGAACCGAACCCTTGGAATCGCTGACAGTGGCGGTGGCTTCGCCCATCAGCGCGGAGCGTGAGGGCTTTGCAAACATGCGTGCTGCTCCGGTAGGAGAAGTTCGTGCACAGCCGGACACCGCAGATCGAGTCGTCAGGCTCCGGCTTGTCCGTTGATGCGGGTGCGGAGGTGACCGCTCAGCCCGCTGCCGGCGGGAGGGCAGGTTCGGCGAGACAGATCATTTCGGTCGGAGCCAGTACGGCACGTTTCAAGCCGTCAACCATGTTCGCGATCTTCAACGGTGCGTCTGGCCCCATGACAATGTGCAAGCCGAGTAGGGGTGGCCCCTTCTGGGCAGTTCGAGCGCTCATCTCGCGGAAGAATTCGAGCGCGAAGTCCCGGCGGTCACGTTGGGACCGCAGCGTCAGGCCGGCCTTCGCGAGCAGCTCCCGGTAATACGTCGGCTCCGCGAGGAAGCTGGTTGCCGCGGTAGCGGCCCACGGCACCGGGAAGGCGATGTCATCGGGCCCGACGCGCATCACGTCGTAGACACCGAAGACGCCTCCTGGCACCAGAACTCTCCGGACCTCGGCGAACAGGGCCGCCTTGTCGGCAATGTTCATCCCGACGTGCAGCATGCAGGCGCGGTCGAAAGAGCCATCGGGAAACGGCAGTTCCGCCGCGCTGCCTTGGCGGAACGCAGCGAGATCCGCGAGCCCGACTCGGCGGGTGAGCGATGCTGCGACCTGCACATACTCCATGGTCAGGTCGAGGCCGGTCACCTCGACAGCATGCTGACGAGCCAGATAACGGGCGGTACCGCCCAACCCGCTGCCCACGTCAAGCACGCGCAGCCCTGGCCGGAGGTCGAGCTGGCTGACCAACTCCACCGTGGCCGCCCGGCCACCGATGTGAAACTCGTCGACCGGTGCCAATTGATCGGGATCCAGGTGCTCAAGGTCCGCGCCTGTCGCCGTCAGCACGTCGAGAATCTGCTGTTCCAGCCCTCCACGGGAGTAGTTCTGTGCGACGGCCTGCTCGTTCATCACACCACCTCCGCTGCACATCATGCCTGGGGTGGCGCGGTACAGACGGCCCCCGTGCAGTGGGTCGCTGAGTGCTACCGGCGACGGAAGTGACGAGCAACGCGGCGGGAATAGCGCTGGAGACCAGACCCTGGGATGTTCATAATCATTGTGAGCCTGCGTGTCGGCGTCTGAAAAGCAGCGGCGTGCACGGATGGGTTCACGGTGAACGCCGGTCGTTGAGAGGGGCTATGCCTAAACGTCTGGTGGTGTGTTGCGATGGCACCTGGAACACTCCTGACCAGATCAGAGGCGGCCGCCCGGCGCCGACGAACGTCACCAAAGTTGCGTTGAGGGTCGCGCCGAAGGACCTCTCTGGCCGAGAGCAGCGAACCTTCTACGATCGGGGGGTCGGCACCGACCGTGGGGAGCGTATCCGTGGGGGCACGTTCGGCTTTGGCCTGTCACGCAACGTCCGCGACACCTACCGCTTCCTTGTGCAGACCTTCGAGCCAGGTGACGAGATTTTCTTCTTCGGGTTCAGCCGGGGCGCGTTTACGGCGCGTAGCACCGTGTGCTTCATCCGTAACTCCGGCATCCTGCGGCGAGAGCACGCCAGCCGGATCGACGAGGCATATTCGCTCTATCGAAGCAGACGCAGCCGCAGGCACCCGCAGAGCGTCGAGGCGCAGCTCTTCAGGCGCTCGTACTCCTACGAGACGCGCATCCGCTTCATCGGCGTCTGGGATACCGTGGGCGCGCTCGGCATTCCGCTCAGTGGACTACGTCTGGTCAATCTGCTCAACCGCCGATGGCAGTTTCACGACACGGACTTGAGCACCACCGTCGACGCGGCCTTCCAGGCGCTGGCGATCGACGAGAAGCGGGGCCCGTTCCGGCCGGCGATCTGGAAGCAGCAACCCAACGCGGTTGACCAGCGGCTGGAGCAGGTGTGGTTCGCCGGGGTTCACTCCGACGTCGGGGGCGGCTACCCCGATCCTGCCCTGGCCGAGATCGCTCTGCGCTGGATGGTGGACCGGGCGAGCGCCTGCGGCCTGGTGTTCGAATCCGACGCCTTCGCGCCCCTCCCACCCGGCCAAGACGAGGCCCTTCGACACACGGGTAGGTATGTCATCCCCGATGCCCTGGGCCGGCTGCACGAGTCACGAACGGGCTTCTACCGAGTGCTCCCACCGTTCGTGCGAGACCTTGGTGTCACCGACTATCCGCACGAGCACGTCGCCTCAAGCGCGATTGAACGACGCCGGCGGATGCCCGAGTACATGTCGCCAGGCCTGGTCACCTACCTCGACCAGGTCCACCAGGTCACGCAGGTCTGATCGCAGACTCCAGAGCGGGGGCTGTGGCACCGAGCGGACTCCCCCGGCAGGCCCGCGACAATCGCGACGATCTGGCGGTGTCGGCCCCCGGGCTGCCGCACACCGACGAGAACCCACCGATCAGCAACTCACCCCGGCCGCCGGACGCCTCCCCGTGAACCGGGCTATATCGTGCAAAGTGTGACTGTGAATGTGAGCAGTGACTTCCCCGCCGACATCGGCCTGGAGGTCACCGAACACGGCCAGGACGCACGCGTCGTCACCGTGATGGGTGAGGTGGATGCGCTGACCGCTCCCGAACTGGCTACCTTCTTGACCGCGCAGCTGACTGTGGCCCAGGTCGTGGTGGTGCACCTTGACGGGGTGCGGTTCCTTGGGTCTGCCGGGCTGTCCGTGCTTTTCGAGGCCAATGACCTCGCTACCCAGGAAGACCGCGAACTGCGATTGGTGTGCAACTCCCGGACCGCCAACCTGGCGCTGGACGCCACCGGGCTACGGGAACACTTCACCTTCGCGGACAACGTGCCGGACGCTCTGAAGAACTCACCCTGACGGGCGCGGACGGCCGGCGGCTGGGAACAGTCGGGCGGTAGGGAATACCGTCTGTCGTCGTCAAGGCAGGGTCAGATGCAGCCGCACGGTCGTGCCGGCCGGGTCGCTGTGCAGTTCGACAAGATCGCACAGCTGCCTGGCCAGCCACAGCCCTCGTCCGCGCACGGTGAAGCCGGTAGGCAGACGCCCGGCCAAGGAGTCTCGCAGTCCAGCACCGGTGTCGCTGACCTCGCACGATATCTGCTGTGGGTCGGTCCACACCCGCAGCACGCCTGATCCACCGCCGTGATCGATCGCGTTGGTCGCGACCTCGTCGACCGCCTGCACGAACTGCTCGGCGGCCTGTACAACCGCTCCAGCCCAGGTGACATAGGAGATCACGAACGCGCGCAAGGTGGACAGCTGATTCACTCCGTCGAATCTCAAGCGCAGGGCTGAGGGGGGTGGCTCGGGCAAGGGCGACTTGTCGGATTCGGCGTTGAACATCGCTGGGTCGACGTAGCTCAGGTTGGGCCGTGGATCTCCGTCGACGACCAGCTCCGGATGGGTCCGGGCTACCTCGGCGACGACATCGGACTCAACGAGGCGGGTGTCGTAGGTGCACACCAACGCGGCGTTGGCCCCGGCGAGTGCGGCGTTGACAAGTGACTCGTATCGAGTCCACTCCTTGCTCTCCTGCTTGGTACGGGCAGTCCACATCGGTTCTTCGATCATCCGCAGCCGCTGCCCGCCCGGAGCAGCCGCCTGCACGGTGTGATGCAGCGCGGCCAGCGTCCGTACCGGATGCTGGTACCACTGGCTGCTATCGCAGAACGCCACGTCGCGGGCATCGGTACCCAGTGCCACCCGCAACCAGCCAGTATTACGGCTTGTGGTCGCGACCCGGATCGGGTCGCCGCAATCCAGGCCCTCCCGGATGAAGGGCACGGTGCTCGTGAGGAACTCCTCCTCAGACCCGTACAGCAGGGCCTGATGCGTCAATGACCCTCCACTTTGATCGGTATCGACAGTGCTCAACGCGCCGCCACTCCCTCACCACCGCTGCTTGGCTGACTACCGGGCATGCCCGACTGCCGACTCTTCCAAACGTTCGGCGCTGGGATGGCCCAGAGCTCGTTCGAGGCTAGTCGGCGTCAACGGGGGCGCGGTATCCCGCACTGCTCCCCGGGCGCGTGGACACGTCGAGCGCCGCGGGGATGCCGTCGGATGATCAGCCAGCTATGCACTGAGGGACTACAGAGGGATCCGCAGCGCTTGCCCGACCTGGATGCGGTCCGGATCGTCGAGGATATCCCGGTTGATTTCATAGACTCGCTGCCAGCCGCCGGGCACGGCGTGACCAGCAGCGATCGACCAGAGGGTATCCCCGGACACCACCCTGTACTCCGACATCGGGCCAGTTGAGGTCGGTGGGGAACTGGGCTTCACCGGGGTTGCCGGCTTCGCCGGGCGGGTGGTGATGTTCCCCGCACGTTTCCCGCACACCGGCCACGCACCGATGCCCTGCGTCGCCAGGACCCGCTCAGCGACCATGATCTGCTGTTCCCGAGTGGCATTGGCGGGGTTACCCACGCCACCGTTGGCGCGCCAGGTCGAGAGCTTGAACTGTAATCCACCATAGTAGCCGTTGCCGGTGTTGATGGCCCAGTTCCCACTGGACTCGCATTGCGCGATTGCATCCCAGTTCACTTCTGGCGCAGCGGCTGCCGTATCCGTGAATAGGACACCACCGGCCACAGAGACACAAGCTGCGGCAACAACACCAAGTGGGCGGCGTTTACTGGGCGTTCTGTGTTTACCTCGGTACACGCTGGGCGCTCTATGCTTACCTCTGGACACGTCGACTCCGTTCCCGGTCACCAAAAGGTGCCGAAGGGCTGGGCGTAGGTCGCGCCGATATCCCCTCGCCACGTGCACAGCAACGAAGCCGTCTGGCCCTCTGTCAGCGCCGAACGATCATGTGGTGCGCTTCAGTTACGAGATGTCGTAAACCGTCTGTACGTCTTCACACAGGCCCCGAGGGTGGGACAGGAAAGGACTGGGCCGCCACGAGTACGGATTAGCTGTTCCTCACTGGTCACCGGTACCTACCTCCGCGTAACCCCCTCGAACTGGAATTACGTGCTGTGCCATGCGTGTGACGCAATGTTGTTGCGATCGCTTGCGGCAAGTGTCACTGATAGCAATTAAGTATGCCACTCTAACCACCCATTTGCAGCAATTTTGGCAGCTCTTGTGGGCGTTTAGGCATACAACAAGTGACATTTTGCTGAAGCCCGGAGACATCCAAACTTGGACACGAGCCAGTCTTGCCCGACGACACCCAGCGCTGCCCACTGCCACGGATCACCCGGCTGGCGTGGGATCAACCTCCGACCCCTGGAAGCCCGGGTATCAGCGGCGGCGCCGGCGTCACCTCGCTAGGTGCCGGCCTGTCGGAGGTCCTGGTTGAATTCTCTTCAACGTCGGCATCACCGTCGGGGGTGGTGGTACTGGTCTCGGGAGCCTCGGTGGTCTCGGTGGTGTCGGTGGGTGTCTCGGACGCCGGTCCTGCCGGGCTGTTCGACACGGGCGGGGCTGCCGGCGCCCGCGGGGCGGGCGGGTCGGTGACTACCCGTCCGACGGTGGTTCCCTTGCCATTGCCGCCAACGGTGCTGCCACTGGCCCACTCAAAGCCAGTGATGACCATCATGGCCAGCAGGAAGGCACCGAGCGCCCCTACCGTCATCGCCCCCCAACGCAGCGTGGCATACCGTCGGGAGCGGTCCCGGACCTGCGGTCCACGGATACCGTCAGTGCGCTGCTCGTGGCCGAGCGGGGCGTTCACCGCCGCGGGGACGTGCTCGGTCCTGGCCCGGTCTCGGGAGGGCGGCAATGGCCGAGTGCGCTGAGCAAGAGTCCGGACCCTTTGCCGGCTGCGCTCCAGGGACGCCTTGTACACGGCGGTGCCTACCGTGGTGATCACACTGGCTGCGGCGGCCCCGATGAGGGTGCCGGCAGCGCCGAGCTCGGAGCCGAGCACGGCGGCGGTCACTGCGGCGAGGGCGGTTGCGGCGACGTGGGTCAGGTTGAGGTCGAGCTTGCGGGTGGTGTCGTCGGGGCTAGTGGGCGAGTGCGGCGCAGTCATAATCTCCGGTATGTCACGGGTCTAGATCGTCAGTGGCCATGGTCGGGACGTCGATCCTCGAGCTGGCTACGGTAGCCACGGGGACCAACCACACCCAATTGGGGTAATTACCACCGGAGCAGCGGGGACAGCGCCCAGCAACTGAAGCTGGACGCTCCCGGCAGCGCGAGTCAGTCGACCGCGGTCGCCTCCAGCTCGATCATGAGTTCGTGAAAGGCGAGCCGCGCCGGCGTCCGCTCCATTTCCCCTCCCTGGCGATTGTAAGATACCCAAGGGGCTAGCCGTCATCTCAGCGGGTGTCCGCATTACCCGGAAGTTCCGGGACGAGCTGCGGCGGCTGCGGGCCGGAACCTGGCCCACTGGCCTTACTGGTTATCTCAGCCCATACGGTATTGCCGTCGGGCTGGACGTCGACGCCCCATGCCGTGGTGAGACTTTCCACCAGCTCCAGTCCCCGACCACGTACCTGACCCAGCGGGTCGGTCGAGCGCTCCAACGGTCCGGGGAATCCCACCGGTGACGAATCCCGCACCGCTATTCGCAAACCGTGCGGACCCCGCTCCAGGGTCAAGCCGACACCGGTGCATGCGTGCTCGACCGCATTGGCCACCAACTCGCTGACCACGAATTGGGCGGTGTACTGCGACTGCTCGTCGACCTGCCACTGCGGGCACATCTCACGGACCAGCTGCCGCGCGGCCGCCGGGGTGCCGACGTCGCAAGGTAGCTGCACCCGCACCCGCACCACCGGAGGCCGCAGGTCGATCGCGGCCTGGGCCTCGAGCAGCAAGTGATACACCGGGACCAAAGCCGAGACCCGGCGGGCCACCAGCGCCTGCGCCATCCCCGGCTCGGGCCGGCACAGCGCCAGTTTCGCGGTCGGCCAACCGCCACACTGGGTCAGCACGGCGGGAAAAATCGTCACACACGACGCGCGACCCACGGAGAACCCGTCAAGGTCGACCACGACACGGCCTCGGTCAGCCAGCTCCTTCGTCAGCACCCAGCGCAGCTCCGCCGCGGTACGCACCGTGAGCAACCCCCGGGGGTGCACCACGACAACCTGCCCATGATGATAAGTCGCTATGTCGAGTGCCGAACCCATCGACCTCCCCCACTCCGCCTACATAGCGTGCCGAGGCGTGCGCGCAGAGCTTACGGCCCTGCGCAAGTGCGTTCACCTGAAAACGACATAGAGGACTTTTGGGATAGCTTCATAACGCCCCGCCGCCATCGCCGTCGTTGCTCGCGGTCAAGATTTCCTGACGCTTTGGTTGACGCGCATAGCACAGCGTGTACGGTCCGATCTCGACTGTAATACCCGGGGGGGAGGAGTCGACCCGTGACACGCGAGCAACCTGACACCATGCCGCTTGACACCATGCCGCTACTGCTTGGTGGACATGTAGTGACAGCAACGTTGAGCTGTCCCCAGCCGAACACGACGGTGTGCACGGTCACCGGCAGGTTAGACCTGATCACCGCGTCGGTGCTGTCCGACACGCTCGTCGAAGCGATCCATGATGATCGGTCGCATCTTGTGATCGACCTGTCCGCTGCCGATTCCGTGGATGCGGCCGGCCTGCAGGCAGTCTTTGAATCCCTCGACGGGCACGACATCGACGGGCACGTCGCCGTGGTGGTCAACTCGAACTCTGACGCCGTCACCCCATTGGAAATCGCGACGCTGGACGAGTTCCTCGACCGGCATGGCGATCTGGCGCGAGCACTGCAAGCCTGCGCCAGGGCTTCACTCTCCACTGCTGGACGCCACCGGGCAAAGGTCATGAGCTAGCCTCGCGACTCATGGAGCGGGTCCGCCGTCTATCGGATGGGGATGTCTCGGATTCGTCTCTACATTCACGGCTGCGCACCCGCGGGTTGAGTGACGAGTTCAGGGGCTGACGTGGTCGCAAACGGATCGAGGGTCGACTGGCAGCAGAGCCAGGACGCACTTCGCGACGAGGTTGCGCAAGTGACGACCCTGCTGCGATCCATCAGTGATCCCGAAGTTCCCGCGGTGGGTCAGTGGAACCTCGCTGAGGTTGCCATGCATCTCTCCCAGGCCTGGATCGCCGTGCCCGGCCTGGCGCGACGGGACCTCTCGCGCCTCTATGAGGTAGTTCCCAGCATTGCCGGCGTGGCCGGTGACTCGCTGATCCGTGATATGTGGGACCTGGGCGACGTAGCCAAGCTCGGGGTGCAGTCCGACCCCGAACGTGATCCGGCTGTCCTGGCCGACCGCATCGAGGAGCGGGCGGAGGAGTACTTCGGCGAGTGTACCGGGCACTCTCCCGATGAACTCCGTCCGTGGTTTGTCGAAGGCACCACGGTGGCCCTGTCGGCCCTGACCGGCCACCTGTTGAACGAGACGGTCATGCACGGTTACGACATCGCCCGTGCCGCAGGGCGCACGTGGCGGATCGAGCCAGCCCATGCGGCCATGGTCGTGCGGCAGTTCTTTGTCCCGGTCATACAAGCGCTCGACCCTCAGGTGTTTGTGAGGGGCGATAAGGCGGCCGGTCTCCAGGCCGCCTACGACGTCCGGCTCCGAGGACGCGACCGGCTCCATTTCATTTTCGACGACGGGTCGCTCACGGTCGAAGAGCCGTCCTCCCGCCGAGTCGACTGCCATATCTCAGCCGATCCCGCAGCGTTCACCATGGTGTTCTGGGCCCGCCAGAGTCAGTGGAACGCAATCGCCAAGGGTCAGCTGATGGCCTGGGGCCGCAAGCCGTGGTTGGGGCCCCGGTTCAGGACCTTGCTGCGCAACCCTTAGCCCCTCGCCAGCGGCATCGGAGTACCAGGACGCCGGTGTCGCAGCCGCATCCGTCATCTGCCCGATGTGAAAAGCCAGGATCCGTCCCTACGGTTACCGCTTGCGCAAACCCGAGTTGAGCGACGGATTCAAGGGGCTGACATGGCCGCAAGCGGATCAGAGATCGAATGGCAGGATGGTCAGGAGGCACTCCGCGACGAAGTGACGCGGGTGACCGCTCTGCTGCGGTCCATCCAGGATCCGCGGCCGCATGCGGTGGGTCAGTGGAACCTCGGCGAGGTCGCCATGCATCTCTCGCAGGCCTGGGTTGCCGTGCCCGGTCTCGCAAGGTCGGACCTCTCCCGCGTCCACGAGGTGGTGCCCAGCCTTGCCGGCGTGGCCGGAGACTCGCTGATCGGGGACATGGGGGACCTGGCCGATACGACCACCCTCGCCGTGAAGTCCGACCCCGAGCGGAATCCGGCTGTGCTCGCCGACCGCATCGAGATCCGAGCTGAGGAGTATCTCAGCGAATGCGCGGGTGTCGACCCCGATGCGCCACGGCCTTGGTTGGTTCACGGAGTCACCGTCCGGCAGTCGACCTTGACCTACCACCTGCTGAGCGAGACGATCATGCACGGTTACGACATCGCCCATGCCGCCGGCCGCAGGTGGCGGATCGAGCCGGCCCACGCGGCCATGGTGCTGGGACGGTTCAATATCCCGATTGCGCAAGCCCTCGGTGCTCGAGTATTTGTGAACAGCGAGAAGGCGGCCGGGCTCAAGGCCACCTACGACGTTCGCATCCGGGGCGGGGACAGCTTCCATTTCATCTTCGATGATGGGGAGGTCAGCATTGTAGAACCGTCGTCCCGACGAATCGACTGCCATATCTCGGCCGACCCTGTAGCGTTCCTCATGGTGTTCTGGAAGCGGCAGAGTCAGTGGCCGGCCATCGGGAAGGGCAAGCTGCTGGCCTGGGGCCGCAAGCCGTGGCTGGGCCCCCAGCTCAGCAGCCTGATGCGCAACCCCTAGGCGCTCGCGCAGCGGGGTACCCTGCTGAGAGTGACAGAGGGCGCCCAACCGCTCATCACGCATCCGGCGGGTATCCGAGCGATACGCCGACCAGACTCATTCCCGTTCCTTGGTCGATCCCGGGAATTGGCGGTCCTGCGGCGGGTGCTCCGCAGTGCTCATCGCAGGACCGGCAAGGCCGCTGTCGTGCGGGGCGAGCCCGGAATCGGAAAAACGCGGCTGTTGGCCGAGATTTTGGCCCACGCCGAGGAGGAGGGCTTCCAGGTCCTCTCCGGTAGGACCGACGAGCTGGCTTCCGACCGGCCGCTCGGGGCACTGATCGAGGCTTTCGGGTTGCAGCCCGACTCGACTGATCCGGAGCGAGCCGCGATCGGCCGGCTCATCACCGGGGAAGCAAGCCGGTTAGTGCCCGCCATTGCCGCCGCGGATCTCGGCTTTCGCATCATCGATGAGTCGGTGGCCCTGCTGGAGCGGTTGGCTGTCGACCGACCGGTCGTCGTCGCCTTCGAGGATCTGCACTGGGCTGATCCATCCACCTTGCGCGCCGTCCGGGCCATCGGTCGAGCCCTTCCCGACCTGCCGGTGGCGCTACTGGTCACGTTGCGCCCCTTCCCTGGACGTTCCGAGCTGACGTCGGTGATCGAGGAGTTGGAGCGTCAAGGCGCAGTGCAGCTGGCGCTCGGTGCTCTGGACGATCCGGCGGTCACCGCGCTGGCCGAAGCGGTGGCCGGCGCGCCACCCCACAAAGTAGTCAGTAAGACGGTCAATCCTGCAAACTTCTCGGAGGAATTCCAGATGAGCCGAATTAAGCAAACACTCGGAGCCTGCGGACTCTTCATAACGTTTGCAGTCACCCCCGTACACGGCGATATCGCCAGACCCTCCACTCCGGAGAAACCTCGTGTCGTGATGCACACCAGTATGGTCGTCACTACTGACTCCAAGGCCTACGACGCGCGTCTACAAATTTCGAAAGAGAGCCTTAACGTACTGCGCGCCGCCCTCGGCGAACTGCCTGCAAACGGAATGGGCACGCAAAGCAACGGTTCAATTACTCAGCGGCTACAGGGCAGTTCGACGCGCACCATCATGGCCGGTTTGATGATGTTCTTATCGCTTTCGCTGGGCGGAATTTGGCTGGCCCGTTCGGTTCAGTCGCGTGGTCAAAAAACTGTTGCTGGGTTTCTACTGGGCACTGCA
>JBGSWT010000760.1:0-6742 GCA_041751815.1 Pseudonocardiaceae bacterium | reverse complement strand
CCGCTCACGGAGCTGGCGCGCGGAGCCGGCGGTCCGGGTACTGCGGAGGGCGTGCGGCAGATGGGCCAGGCGGGGATGCGCCGGCTAGGCTGAGGCGGGTCCAGATGGATGCGCCCCGAGCCGGTTCTCGCAGCGACCGTTCAGGCCCGAGCTTCCATCCCGGTCACATCCGCAAGGTCCGACACGAGGCGCATCTGCACTCCCTTCGAACGAGCCTGGTGCGCGGATGTGGTCACGTTCGCCGAGATTCCGCTGTCTACGGATGGGGGCGGTGCTAAACGAAGGGGACGACCCGCGCGAGCCGCGTTCTCGGGCGGCATGGCGTCCGATCGAGCGTGGCCAAAGCGGCTCGATCGGATCACAGACCACGCGTCGAGGTCGATCGTTCCTCTAGTACCGCCCGGGGCCATACATAGCGGAAATGGCGCCGGGGATGGCCGAATCTTCGGGCTAGGGAGTCGCCCTTCGGGCTAGGGAGTCGCCCTTCGGGTCAGGGGGTCGTGGTGCGGCGTGGGCCGCCGGCCCGTCGTGCCTCGCGCTCCGCTTCCTTCCGCCGCTGGAGTGCCTGCTGGTCGCGGGCGATGCGGTTCTGCCGGCCGCGCTCCTGCGATGAGCGCAGGAAGCCGCGATACCAAGAGGCAAAACCGGCACCCAACGTTCCGAAAAGGACGCCCTGGAGGGTCGCCTGAGCGAGGATCATCTCGAACGTCAGGTTGGCACCCGGCGTCGTACCGTCGGGGGCGCCTCGCGTCCCGATGGCATCCCAGGCGTAGATCGCGAAGAGCGGGCCGGTCATGAGGCCGAGCAGGAAGCCCACCAGGTAGGAGCCACGCGGCGCCAGGAACCCGGCCAGGAAAGCGACGATGAGCGACTGTGGGAGCAGCACCAGCTCGAGGTAGACCCCGGCGGGTTGGATGAGCGTTTCCGGCAGCAACTGCCGGTTCCCGGCCATCCCGACCACGAACGCGACGATTACCAGCACGAACGGGATCCACAGCCGCTTGCGCGTGAGGAGCATGCGTGGAAGTGCTCTGAGATCGCCTCTTACGTCAGGCAGTGCGAAGCGCCTGCGCGGCGCCGGATCGGAGACCTCCTGGGTCGTGACCTCAGCCGCTTGATCGGCTCCGGCGGTCACCAGGGTCCTTGCCTGTCGGTTGCGGCGTCGCGCTTCAGCGCGGGCGGTGTTCTTGGCGCGGGCCAACGCGAACCTCTGTTGGTGGGGGTGTGCGGGTCTCTCATCGTACCCCAGCACCGTCGCCCACCGGTCCATTCGGCACCGGGCGGCTTCGCGATCAGTCGCGGATGAGCCCCAGATGAGCGCCGGATAAGGGCGATCGTTCATCGTCCTCCTTGGCTCGCCGCCCGCTACGGATCCGCCCTGACCCTGATCCGGAGGGAGACGGAGATGCCTGTGACTCGGACCCATTCCCGCGGATACGCTCTGTTGGCCATCGTCATGCTGATCGCAAGCGTGACCAGCGCCATGGCATCGGCGGCCACGCCCGTGCCGGTGCCGGCGGCGTACCGGGCGGTCGAGCCCAACGTCCCTCGATTCCTGGTCGGGGAGGTCGTGACCGGCGGCGCCTCGGCTTCGGATGAGTGGGTGGAGATCTACAACGCCGGTTCGGCGGCGGGGGATCTGGCTGGCTTGGAGCTCGTGTACGTGACCGCTACCGGCGGCACGGTCACGCGCAAGCAGGTCTGGGAGGCGAGCCTGATGCTCGAACCCGGGCGGCATCTGTTGGTGGCCAACGCGGACGGCGCGTACGCCAGCCTGTCCGACGGTACGTATAGCGGCGGTTTCTCCTCGGTCGGCGGGACCGCGGCACTGCGCACGCTGGACGGCCAGGTCCTCGACTCGCTCAGCTGGGGAAACGCCGCGAGCAGTTGGGTGGAGGGCACGGCAGGGGCGGCACCCCCGGCCGGATCGAGCCTGGAGAGACTGCCCGGCGGCGTGCTCGGCAACGGCTGCCTGCGCCCTGTCCGCCCGGTGCTGCTGGGTGGTGTCCTGGTACTGGGTCATGCCTGGCTCGCCTTGACCTTGTGCATATCTATCTGATGTACCTCAGTAGCCTCACGGACCCGTTCTCGGGTGAACCGGCCGAAGTTGTAGTACGCCGCACACGCTCCCTCGGAGGAGACCATGCAAGTCCCGATCGGTGTTTCCGGCGTACATGCCGTGCCGAACACCTTGCACTCCCAGGGCTTGAGCACGCCCTTGAGCACCTCACCGCATTGACACGCCTTCGGGTCGGCTACTCGAACGCCAGGGAGCTCGAAGTGCCGCTCCGCGTCGAAAGCCGCGTAACGCTCCCGCACCCGCAGAGCGGAGTGCGAGATGAAGCCAAGCCCACGCCATTCGAAGAAGGGCCGCAGCTCCATCACTTCGTTGACCGCGCGCAGGGCCACCGTGTTGCCATCCCACGGCACCACCCGGGAGTACTGGTTCTCCACCTCGCAACGGCCCTCGACCAGCTGCTGCAGCAGCATGTAGACCGACTGCAGGATGTCCAGCGGCTCGAACCCCGCCGTGACCAGCGGCTTGCCGTACTCGGAGGCGATGAACTCATAGGGCCGGCAGCCGATAACGGTCGAGACGTGGCCCGGACCGATGAATCCATCCAGCCGCAGGTCGGGGGAGTCCAGGATGGCCTTGATTGCCGGGACAATCATGACATGGTTACAGAAAATCGAGAAGTTCTCGATGCCCTCAGACGCCGCCCGCAGCACGGTCATCGCGGTAGACGGCGTGGTAGTCTCCATCCCGATCGCCATGAAGATCACATGCTTGTCCGGGTTCTGCCGGGCAACCTTCAGCGCATCGAGCGGCGAATAGACCATCCGGATATCGGTGCCGGCAGCCGAGGAGTCGAAGAACGACCCGCGCCCGCCGGGCACCCGCATCATGTCCCCGAAGGACGTCATGATCACGTCTGGCTGCTCGGCCAGCGCGATCGCGTCGTCCACCCGGCCCATCGGGATCACGCAGACCGGGCACCCCGGCCCGTGCACCAGACTGACCGACTCCGGCAGGTAGTCCTCCAGCCCGTGCTTGTAGATGGTGTGCGTGTGCCCGCCGCAGACCTCCATGAACTTGTAGTGCCGCCCGGGCTCACACAGCCCCGCAATCTTCGCGGAGAGCGCACGGGCCTTCTCGGCATCCCGGTACTCATCGACGAACCGCATACCGCTCACTGCCTTTCGTCAATCCGCGATTCGAGCAGAGCGGCGAGCTCTTCCTCGTAGGCCTCTCCGATGCTTACGAGGAAGTCCATCGCTGCCTTGGCTTCCTGCTCGTCGATCTTAGACAGCGCGAAACCGACGTGAATCAGAATCCAGTCGCCTGGAACAGGCGGGTCATCAGTCAGCAGGCCGATGTTGATCGCGCGTTTGACCCCGCTGACGGCGACCTGGGCCAGGTCGGGCTGGTCAGGCAGGATCTCGATCACTTCGCCCGGGATGCCGAGGCACATGGGCAATTACCTCCGTGGTGGGATTGAAAATCACATATCGCTGATTTGCTTATAGCGAGCCACATCCTTGGACACCTGCACCGCTACGGTGGCTAGGCCGATCACTGATCCCCAGAACATCAGCCGACGCAGCAGACTGAACATCGCTGTCACTTCCTTCCTTGTCAGTGAGCAGATCCAGAACCACTCCCACCGCCCTGTCGACAGCTGCGGTGACGGTCGTGGACAGCCCTATACCTTCCTCGGTGCTGACCGGCTCACAGCCGACCAGCAGAGTCCGGCCCGCCCTGCCGCCGAGGTTTTCCAGCAGCGCGAGTACCGCGTCGGGAGTCATCCCGTGCGCGTCAACAGCGGACGGCTCGATGCCGGGCACGTCATCGTGCCCGATCTCGAGCACATAGATGGTTCCCGGCTCCCCGCCACGGGAAACGGCGTCGAGCAGGATCGTGGTGTCTGGTGCCATGTCCAGGAGGTCATAGGCCAGGTGCATTCCGCGGATACCGTAATCAGTAACCCGCACTCCCTCGGGCAGCGTCTCGGTGGTGAGCCGGCGAGCCAGCTCAACACCGAACGCGTCGTCGCCAAGGAAGATGTTGCCGATTCCGGCCACCATGGTTGTGGTCATGGCTGTGTTCCTGACGGGGCTTCCAGCGGCGCGAGCTCTTCGGGGGCGAAGTAGCGGAACCGCCCGTGCGCGGCCGAAATCTCGGCGCCCGGATCATCGTTGATGGTGACCGCAACGTGCGTGTTGCCGTCGACATCGAGCAACACCGCAGCGACAGTGGCGGTGCGCCCGGTGAGGAACATGTCCTGCGCGTCCGCCCGGCGCAACCCTGGTGTGAGTAGCACCTGGCTGCCCTTGGCCACCTCGACTCCGGCGATGAGCACGCTGTCGGTCTCCGGGTCGACCGAGGCATCCGCGGCGGGATCCCACCACGGCGTACCGGGGGTGGTGATCGTCTCGATCGGGTCCGGCTCCTTGCGGGTGCCCCGGGCCTGCGTACCAGGAGTCTCGCCGAGATAGCGGATCGCGCCGTGCAACTTGTCGAGCATCTCGGGGGGCATCGAGTCGACCCGGTCCAGCAGCTTGCGGGCCCGCTCGTCGGTGGCCCGCGCCTCGGCCTTCTCCTCATCGGTGAGTGTCATCGTGCGCAGGGTGAGAATCTCGTCGATCTCGGTGCCATCGAAGAGGTCGCCGGGACTCTCCGGCGCGATCGTCGGGTAGTCGTAGAGGATGATCGGCGAAACCAGGATGACGTCGCGGCGGCCCTCTTCGCCGATCATCACCGGCCAGATGCGTTCGTTGCGGCAGGCCGCGACGGCGGGCTTGGCCCACTCCGGCGGATCGATCAGCGAGATGAACTCCCCGTCAGTGGCCGCGAGCACGGTATGTGCGGCGATCAGCGAGTGCCGCAGCGCCAGATACCGCTCCGCCTCCGGATCGGCCCACTGCGCCGTGTTGACAACCTCGACGGTGAGCTGCAGCACGCCGTAGGGACCCTCCAACTGCCGCACGGACAGCCGGATCTCGCCTTGCAGCGGCCAGCGCTGGCGGGTGAGGCCGTCGTCGGTGATCTCGGTGCCACCGGGGACGGTGACCGGAACCACGTGCGCGGTGCCCGTCGAGGCGGCGTCCAGCAACTCCGAAACCGATATCACCGAGTCGATCTCGTGCTCCACCGCCTCGTCGAACTCGGGCACCGACCCATCCCCACCGCTGCGGTGCTGCAACTGCAGGAACCGCAGCCGGATGTGCAGTACCGGGTCGGTGCCGGGCTCCAGTAGGCACTCGCTGTGCGAGGTGGCGTGCTCACCGTGCCCGTCGGCGGCATAGGCTGGGGGCACGAGCACCCCCCACTGCCAGCGAATCTGGTTCTTGCGGGCCGACGCACGGTACGGATACAGCAGGTAACCCTCATAGAGGACGGCATCGGCCACCTGTCGCGCGAGGTCCATCGACGTTGTCATGATCCCCCCTCCGCGGTCCGTTGGCGGGTCGCGTCCAGCGCGGCAATGACAGTGTCGTCCCAGCTCGGCAGCGTACGGGTGGCCCGGAACTCCGCCAGCGCATCAATCGTGTCGCGGCGCAGCCGCAGCCACCCAGTGCCAGGGAAGTGCTGGTCCACCATCTCCTGCCAGCGCGCCACCGGCATCTGGAACCGAGTCTCGGCGTGCCACGGCACCTGCTCGATCCACAGGCCTTTCTCGCCGTCGCCGAAGACGGTCCCACTGAACAGCAGGATGAACGGGATCTCGCCACCCTCCAGGCCGTGGAAGTACCGGCCTGCCGCAACCTCCATGTCGTAGCTACACGGCACTGACACCTCGACTTCAATGCTGCCGGTGAAGCTGGCGACCACCGTCGAGGTGTTGGCGAACTGGAACGGCTTGAGCGTGTCACCCCAACGTCCGCGCTCGCCGAACAGCTCGATCAGCCGCTCGGCCTCGTGCTCGCTGTACCCGCGGCGCTGCGGTTCGATCCGGATCTGGCAACGCAGCGCGATGGCTCGCACCCGCTGCCCGCCAGCAGCGTCGACCCGCAGCCGGAACAACAGCGTCGGCGCCATGGCGTAGGCCTCGGGCTTCACGTCGAGGCAGGTGAAGGACAGCTCAGTCATCGGCGGATCCCATCTCGGGCACCATGAGCTCGCTGCGGTCCTGCAGATCGGCGAAGAACTCGTGGATCGCCGCCCAGGCCTCCTCCCCGCCGTCGAAACCCTTCCAGTGCATCTTGACCAGACCGACCAGCTGGTAGCAGGCGTCGATCGGGACCAGGAAGCATTCGAACCCGCTGTCCCCCTTGTGCACCAGCAACGCCTCGACATCGGGGCGCACGTCGGCCAGGGTCGGGGTCGCAGCGAGCAGGTCAGTCCATGCTTCCAGCGACAGCAGTGATTCCGTCGCCCCTGCCGGGCTCGGGTAGAAGGCGACGGTGTGCCCGAGCTCGCTGTTGGTGAAGAAGAACGCCATCGCCACCGGGATCCCGATCGAGTCCCAGGTCGCCGCGGCGAGCGGCACGTCGGCGGCGTACCGGTACCGTTCCGGAACTGCCCGGTACCGCCCGCGACCAGCGCCCTCTTTGGTGAACAGCAGGGCGCACGGACGGCAGGTGCACATCAGACCGCGGCCCTCGACGTCGACCACGTGCCCGTGCCACTCGCCGATCGGCTCAGCGCACATCTCGCAACGCTCGACCCGCTCGGCCGGGGGAGGCGCTTCGTGGGGGGCGCTGCCCCCCGCGAAGCGCCACCCGCGGCCGAGCAGATCGA
>JBGSWT010000759.1:0-2429 GCA_041751815.1 Pseudonocardiaceae bacterium | reverse complement strand
GCCCTGAGGGTGGCGCAGGCTCTGGGTGGGCTGCTGAGCGCGTGGCAGCGGGCTCCGTTGCAGGTCTTGGCCCGGCTGCACGTGCTTGCCGCGGCAGACCTGTCACCCGGGTCGCAGCTGGGCAGGCCACGGTCGTCGCCTGAGATCAGCGCCCGGCTCGATGGATTGGTCCAGCTGCTGGTGGAGGACAGCCAGGTTGCCGCCCCGGTGCGCGTCGCGGTGGTGCACGGAGAACTACTGGCGCTGGCACCTTTCGGGCAGGGAAATGGTGTGGTCGCCCGGGCCGCGGCGCGGCTCACCGTGGTGGCCAGCGGGCTGGATCCCAAGGGTCTGGTGGTGCCGGAAGTGGCTCATCTGCGGCGTGAAGCGGAGTACCGGTCCGCGGCGGCCGGCTTCGCCGGTGGAAATGCTGACGCTGTCGGCCGGTGGATCGTGCACTGCTGCACCGCTTTAGTAGCTGGCGCCCGAGAAGCCACGTCAATCGCCGAGGCGGTAACGAGCCACAACTCATGAGACGGCGGTGTCACTCGACCCGTCACGGGTTCGAGCGACACCCCCGTCCGCACAGATTGCCGGGGTACCAAGCGTGCAACTCGTGTCGTACTTACGGGGTCTAGGCGCCCGGTGCCCCACAGGACCCGGTACGCAAACCCTTGACGACAAGCCTCCCGCGGCGCGCTGCGCGTGGGGTGCCTGGCATCCGTGCGCGGAGCCCTGGTCGGGGTGGACGGTACTTCTCTATTGCACCGTCCCTGGCCTTGCAGGGGTCCGTGCAGTCATGTCTACGCGGTGACGGGGGCCACAGCAAGGGGCCCGATCAGGTATAAGAGTTCGATTACTCCATGTTGGTAAACCTCAGCTCCGGGCACCCGTAAGATGTAATACGAACCCATTAAGGGGATCGACCTACCGCTGGCGTCGACGCCGTCCATACCACGCGACGCCGGCAGCGGCAACGGCGCCCAGGCCCACTGCGGCGGCGATCTGGGCGCCTGAAGGAGCCGGGATCCAGCTCCGCAGCGACACCGGGTCGGAGAATGTGAGCACCGGCCAGCCTCGCTGTAGAGCTTCCCGGCGCAGCGCCCGATCGGGGTTCACCGCTGTCGGGTGACCGACTGCCTCCAGCAGCGGCAGGTCGGTGATCGAGTCCGAGTAGGCGTGGCAATGCTGCAGGTCGTAGCCATGCTGCTCGGCCAGCTCCCGAGCGGCGAGCGCCTTGTTCTCCCCCGCACAGTAGAACTCCACGTCGCCGGTGTACCGACCGTCATGGGCCACCATGCGGGTGGCCACGGTGTGTGTTGCGCCGATCATCTCGGCGATCGGTTGCACGACCTCCGCCCCTGAGGCCGACACCACGACGATGTCGTGACCGCGCTCACGATGCGAGGCGATCAGCTTGGTCGCCTCGGCGTAGACCAGCGGGTCCACGATGTCATGCAAGGCCTCCTCGACGATCGCCGTCACCTGGGCGATGTCCCAGCCCGCGCACTGGGCAGTGATGCGGGCGCGCATCCGCTCCATCTGCTCGGTGTCGGCTCCAGCCAGGAGGAACATGAACTGGGCATAGCTGCTCTTGAGCACCGCGCGCCGGTTGATCAGGCCTTCTTGGAAGAAAGGCCGGGAGAAGGCGAACGCGCTGTTTTTCGCGATGATCGTCTTATCCAAGTCGAAAAATGCTGCGACGCCCGGGGAGTTCGGGACGGAAGGGGTCACGGCGGGCAGCATAAGGTCGCCACGCTCGTGCCGGACGGCAGATGTCGATCCCACCAACGGCACACTAACGGCTGGTGGGCGGACGATGGCGAGAAGGATAGTCTGGAACCGTCCGGTCTGTGAACCGGAAAGGTTCAGCCCAACCCCCAGGGACTGAGCCTTTGGCGACCCCCGTCCTTCCCCCTGGCGGGGGTCGTCCCATGTCCGGGGTTGATCTGGTCCGCCGCCATCCACAGCATCCCCGCTGTCCACATCTGGATCATGGGCCGATCGCCAGTCCGCTCTGGCTGGTTGACAGTAACGCCGGGCGCTCCGGGAAACACGGGGCAGTACTGAGCGAGGGGACGCACGTGGCAACAAGCGTTGAGGGCGCGAACAGTCGGGGTGGGATCGCCCGACGGCCGGTGATGATGATGACCCCGGGTGAGTTGGCCGACGAAGTGGTCCGGCTGGCGGCGGCAGCGGGATGCGAGCCGGACCGAGTCACCGATCCGGAGGGAGTCCGGCAACGGTGGACCACCGCCCCGCTGCTGCTGCTGGACGTCCACACTGCGATGGCCAGCGCGAACGCCGGCCTACCCCGCAGAGACGGAGTGGTGATCGTCTCGCCGGCACCTGACCCGGATGCCTGGCGGTGCGCGGTGGCGGTGGGCGCCGAGCATGTGGCGGTGTTGCCCGATGCGGAAGCCTGGCTGGTGGCCGTGCTGGCCGATGCG
>JBGSWT010000758.1:0-1939 GCA_041751815.1 Pseudonocardiaceae bacterium | reverse complement strand
ATCTGCGGGCTGTTGGTGCTCGCCGAGGTCGGCGCGATGGTCAAGGCAATGCATAAGCAGCGCGACGGCTACAGCATGGCCGCGTCCAACGTCGCCCACATCACCGGACACAGTTGCAATCTCACCGACGCGGTCTTAGTCGAGACCGACCGGCGCGCCGGCGCGTTGCGCGCGGTGAGCGGAACGCTGCTCGCGGACATCCCGCTGCGGCGTGGTTTCGAGATCAACCAGATCCCGTCGGCCTCCACTGACCGGTCGGACAGGCAGCGTGGTGAGATTCAGGGCGACCGCGCTCCCACGTCGGAGGGGGACAATCCGGTTGACACCCCGCCGCCTGGACTCGGTGGCAGCACAATCCCGGTCTGGAACAGCTTCTCCGCGGATGGACCCGGCATCGGCGACATGCGCACCAACTGGTACATCCTGCCCGACGCGGCCCGTGATGGCCGTGCACCGGTGGTGATCTCAGTCGCGGGAACCCTGTCTGCCACCACACCGCTGGTCGCCGAGTTCGGCCGGCGCACCGAGCGCGGGTTTGAGGTCATCGACCAGATCCCGATCGGCGGGCGCGCCACTGCCCCGGGGCCGGGATGGCGGGACCACCGTCTCGGACTGGCTGGCCGGCCCGCCGCTGGGGCGGACACTGTGCGGCTGATAGCCACCGACGCCGACGTCACCGAGGATGGCTGGCTGCTGTTCTCCGCACCCCGGGTGCCCGTGCTGAGCTCGATGACCGACCTGGTGGCCCGCACCCCCCCGGTGTTCCTGGACTGGCCGGTCGGATTCGTGCACCCGTGTGTGCGCCCGTTCGAGATCCGCAACGGCATAGCCGAGATTCCCCTGTACCGGCTGCGAGGCAACGAGCTGCTGGCCAACTACGGCAACACCTGGTCATCACAGGAGGCCGGCGGTCCGTTCGGATGGCTGCAGATTCTCGCCACCGAGCGGGAGGTTCCGACCTATCTCAAGGAGAACTGGGACACCGACTGGGGCAAGCTCATGGTCATCCGACCCCGGGTGGCCGACACGGAGGCGCCCGCGCTACAGACCGGCACCGAGGTGCGAAGCGGCTGGTGGTCACCGGGGCCACTGCGCAGCGGGGGCCAGGCCGCGGAAATCTCCCAGTTGGGCCGCTGAGTTTCAGGTCACTGAGTTTCAGGTCACTGAGTTTCAGACATGGGGGGCCCCTCGCGGAAACGAGGGGGAGGTGTTCCGCGAGGGGCGGCGGATCCGGCTGGGGGTCCCGAACCCGCATCTCAAATTGTGCCACTTCTGGACTCGCCCATGCGAGTGATACACCGGCGTGGCGGGCAGGTTTTTCCTCGGCGCGCCGCGGCTACCACTCGTCCGAGTCGGGGACGATCAGTGCCGGAAGATCACCGTGCGTTGCACAACGAAGTTGATACAGGTAGCAGTGCCCTGGGCGATGAGGAATGCGAGCGTAATCTCGCCCCGCATCGGCGGCAGCAGAGCCAGTATCACGGCGTTCATCCCGACCTGAACGACGAAGGTGATTCCGTACAGCGCCATGACCGAAGCGAACCGTCCGCCACCGCCCCGGCCAGGGAAAGTCCACCGGCGGTTGATCAGGTACGCGGTGGTGGTGCCGGCGATGAAGCCCAGTGCCTTGGCCAAGTGCACCCACAGCCCGGTGGCAAGCAACGCCTGGTAGCTGCCGTAGTCCACGATGGCGGCGACCCCGCCGACAAGCACAAAACGGCCGAGCTGGGTGGCTAGGCTCAGACGCGCCGCTAGTTGGGGGGCGGCCAAGCTGGGCTCCTTTCCGGGGCTCCTGTCAGGACTCCTTATCGGGCTGGTCAGGTCCCGGCAGAGTACCGACGCGTCCGCAGGCGCCGCCGCACCACCCGTTACTCGGCCCGCCGGGGCCGCTGCGTCCCATTCGGCACGGCCCACGGCGTGGCGGACCGTGACGTGGCGG
>JBGSWT010000757.1:0-2955 GCA_041751815.1 Pseudonocardiaceae bacterium | reverse complement strand
TGCGTATTCCGGTGATCCTGAACGGCCAATCCGGTCCATCGTGAACACCCGATCCGGTGATCCTGAACACGTGCCAGCCCTTGCTTGAGCGGGGCGGTGCCGGCCGTGGTGTTGGACGTCGAGACGGTGTCACTGACAGGTTCGGATGTCTCACTCGGCCGCGGCGTCCGTCAAGCTCTCGGCCTTGTTGGCTGCCTGCCGTTTGCGCAGGCTGGCGCCTTTCAGCTCGAGGCGGTGGGCGCGGTGGACGACGCGATCCAGTATGGCGTCGCCCAGAGTCATGTCGCCTATGACCTCGTGCCAGCGGTTCACGGGAACTTGGCTGGTGATCAGCAGCGAGCCCTTGTCGTAGCGGTCGTCGATGATCTCCAGCAGGTCGCGCCGCTGCTCCGCGCTCAGCGGCTCCGGTCCCCAGTCGTCGATGATCAGCAGGCGGGTGCGCTCCAGCATCGCCAGCATCCGGGGCAGGCGTCCCTCACCGCGGGCGGTGGCGAGATCGGCGAACAGCCGCGGCGCCCGCTTGTAGAGCACGGAGTAGCCCTCCCGGCAGGCTTTGTGGCCCAGCGCGCAGGCGAGCCAGCTCTTGCCGACCCCGGTCGGCCCGCCGATCACCACGTGGGCGTGCTCACGGATCCAGCCGCAGCCGGCGAGCTTGAGGAACAAGGCGCGGTCCAGGCCGCGGGGCGTGCGGAAGTCCGTGTCCTCAACGACCGCTGCCTGGCGCAGCTTCGCGTCGCGTAGCCGGCGGGACAGGCGCTTGTTGTCCCGGCTCGTCGCCTCGCGGTCGACCAGCAGCCCGAGCCAGTCCTCGCGCGACAGGTCGGCCGCCTCCGGGGTGTTCTGCAGTTCGGTGAACGCCTCGGCCATGGCAGCAAGGCCGAGGCCGCGCAGGCGCTCGACCGTGGGGTGGATCAGCATGGGATCGCCTTTCAATGGTAGTAGCCGGGACCGCGAATGTTCTCGTGCAGCAGGCTCGGCACCTCGGCCGTGCCCGCCGGCTGGTCCCGGCGATGCTTCAGGATGGCGGCGACCGAGGTGTAGGACCGGGTGCCGATCGCCAGAGCCCGGGCACACGCGGCATCAACCCGCTCCGTGCCGTGTTGGCCCACCAGGCTCAGGATGCCGATGCAGGAGCGGAAACCCTGCTCGGGATGCGGCCGTGAGCGCAGGATTAGATCCAGCAGCACCGCGGCGTCGTCACCGACCGCGGCCGCCTCGCGCCGGATGCGCTCGTGCGTCCACTCGCGGTAGCGCCGATGCGCACTCGGCATGTGCTCGGCCACCGTGCTTGGGTGCCTGCTGGCGCTGCGGACGTGGCTGGCCACCCGCTTGCCGCGGTGGAACACTTCGACCGTGCCGGCAGTGACCCGTGCCTCGACCTCCTGACGCAGCAACTCGTGCGGCACGGAGTAGAAGTGCTTGTCGATTGCGACATGGTAGTCGAGCCCGACCCGGCAGCGCCGCCAGTCGGCATACTCGTAGGCCACGGGTGGCAACGGCAGCAGCGCCGGACGGTCGAACCGTTCGAACAGGGTGCGCCGGGTCGTGCCCAAGCCGCGCATCATGCGGTCGTTTAGCTGCTCGACCAGCTCGGCGATCGCGGCGTTCAGCCCGGCGAGGGAGAAGAATCTCTGGTTTCGCAGTCGCGCCAGGATCCAGCGCTGCACGACCTGCACGCCCACCTCCACCTTGGCCTTGTCGCGCGGCTTGTAGGGACGCGCCGGCACGATGGCCGTGCCGTAGTGCCCCGCCATCTCGCCATACGTCCTGTTCACCGCGGGCTCGTGGAAGCAGGCGCGGGTGACGCCGGACTTGAGGTTGTCACTGACCACCTGCCGCGCGACGCCGCCGAAGTAGCCGAACGCCCCCACGTGCGCGCCGATCCAGTCCGGCAGCGCCTGGGTCCAGGTCGCGCAGGCGTAGGTGAAGCTCGACGCGCCCAGTACGGCGACGAAGATCTCGGCTTGCCGCTCCTCTCCGCTCGCCCCGTCCACCACCGCCACCGTGCTGCCGGCGAAGTCGACGAACAGCCGCTCACCAGCAGGATGCACCTGGCGCAGCGTCGGCTTCAGCCGGCCTGCCCACTCGCGATACAGGTCGCAGAACCAGGAGTAGCCGAACCCGTCCGGGGCCGCGGTCCTGTATTCCTCCCACAGCAAGGCCAGCGTCACGTCCGGGCGCCGCATCTCGCGATGCACCTCCGCCCAGTCCGGCACCGGCCGCCGGTCCACCGGAATGTCCGGCACGGGCGGGAACAGCAGCGCCTCCAGCCGCTCGTCGTCCAACTCGTCCGGCAACGGCCAGCCCAGCTTGGCCCGCCGTGCCCGGCCCACGTAGCTGTTCACCGTGCCCAGGCCGAGCCGCAGGCTCTGAGCAATCACGCGCTGCGGCAGACCCTGTCCGAGGTACAGCCGCAAGACCTCACGTATGTTCCGCATCGACACTCTCTCACCTGACATCCCGGTCCCCTGCTGCTCGGCAGGAATAAGGCTAGCCTTGGTTGAAGACTGTCAGCGGCACCGACCCGCACACCCTCCGGCACCGATCGCGACCACCACGCGGGTGTTCACGATCCGCCGGAAACCACGTTCAGGATCAAACGGATTCCGTGTTCACGATCCACCGGAATCAGCGTTCACGATGGACCGGATTACGCACCCACGCCCGACAGATACCAAGTGACCGGTGGGGCGAGGGTGAGGAGCATAGCAACCGCCACCGCGAAGACGGTGATCCCGCGCGCGGGAGCAGACGTGGGCGCGGCATCGCCGACGGCGCCATGATGCTGCTTCGCTCGCACCTTCATGTCGTGATCGCTCCTGCCGCGACGATGCGATCGTGTTCCAAGACTGCGGGCGCCGCGGCGAGCGGATGCTCAGCCGCCCTGGAGCTCTCGCTGCCGGTCAGCGCGATCACCGGCCGCCTCAGGCCGTCAGCATGTCGCGGTCGCCTCAC
>JBGSWT010000756.1:0-7467 GCA_041751815.1 Pseudonocardiaceae bacterium | reverse complement strand
GCGCCACTCACGACGTCTTGCGTGCCATGGCACGCAAGACGTACTGCAAGATCCCGCCGTGGCGGTAGTACTCGGCCTCCCCGGGGGTGTCGATGCGCAGTACGGCGTCGAACTCCACCGGATCTTTCCCGTCGCCAGTGGCGACGACGTGCACAGTGCGCGGGACGGAGCCGTCGTTGAGCGCGGTGATACCGGAGATGTCGAACGTCTCAGTGCCATCCAGGCCCAGCGATGAGGCCGACTCACCGGCCGGGAACTGCAAGGGAAGCACGCCCATCCCGATGAGGTTGGAACGGTGAATACGTTCGAATGACTCGACGATCACCGCGCGGACCCCGAGCAGCAGGGTGCCCTTGGCAGCCCAGTCCCGTGAAGAGCCCGAACCGTACTCCTTGCCACCCAAGACCAGCAGCGGAATACCGCGCTCGGCGTAGCGCTGCGCCGCGTCGTAAATAGACACCGGCTGGCCGCCATCCACAGTGAAGTCGCGGGTGTAACCGCCGCTGACCGGGCTGTCGGAGATGGCGTCCAGCAGCAGGTTGCGCAACCGAATATTGCCGAACGTGCCGCGGATCATCACCTCGTGATTGCCCCGGCGAGATCCGTAGGAATTGAAGTCCTTGCGAGCCACGCCGTGCTCGGACAGGTATCGGCCGGCCGGGGAGTCTTCCTTGATCGCCCCAGCGGGAGAGATGTGATCGGTCGTCACCGAGTCACCAAGCAGCGCCAATAGCCGGGCCCCGCCGATGTCGGCCACTGGCGGTGGTTGCGCGGCCATCTCCTCGAAGTACGGAGGCTTGCGGACGTAGGTGGAGTCCGGATCCCAGCTGAAGGTCTCGCCCTGCGGGGTGGATAGTGACCGCCAGCGATCATCGCCGGCGAAGACGTCGGCGTAGTCCTTGACGAACATCTCCTGGCTGATCGCGGACTCGATCACCTTCTGGATCTCCTCCGGGGAGGGCCAGATGTCAATCAGGTAAACCTTGTTGCCGTCGCGGTCGAGCCCTAACGGATCATGGTCGAAGTCGACGTCCATCGTTCCCGCCAGTGCGTAGGCGATCACCAACGGCGGGGAGGCGAGGTAGTTCATCGAGACGTCCGGATTGATCCGGCCCTCGAAGTTACGGTTACCTGACAACACGCTGACCACTGCAAGATCGGCGGCGCGGACGGCATGTGCGACCTCATCGGGCAGCGGACCCGAGTTGCCGATGCAGGTGGTGCAGCCGTAGCCGACCAGGTGGTAGCCCAGTTTCTCCAGGTAGGGCCACAGGCCGGCTTTCTCGTAGTAATCGGTGACAACTTGGGAGCCAGGAGCCATCGATGTCTTCACCCATGGCTTGACGGTCAGACCTCGGTCGACGGCGTTGCGGGCCAGCAGCGCTGCGCCGATCATCACCGACGGGTTGGAGGTGTTGGTACAGGAGGTGATCGAGGCGATCACCACTGCGCCGTGGTCAATCTCGTACCCGGCGCCCTCGCCGGTGCACACTGGGGTGGGACAGCTGAGCCGACCCTGCGTACCGGCCGCGTCGGAGATCGTCGTGCGGGGCGCCCCGTCGCCGTTGCCGTTGCTGACCGCGGGCGAATCGCTGGCCGGGAAGGATTCCTCGCCGGCGTGGTCCACTGTTGAGTGCGCTGGCTCCTTGACCGAGGCGTAGTCGGCCAGCGCCCGGCGAAACGCGGTCTTGGCGTCGGACAGCGCGATGCGATCCTGCGGGCGCTTAGGTCCGGCGATGCAGGGGACCACGGTGGACAGATCCAGCTCCAGGTACTCGGAGTAGGCGGCCTCCCGGCTCGGGTCGTGCCAGAGGTCCTGGTCCTTGGCATAGGCCTCCACCAGCGCGAGTTGCTCATCAGAGCGGCCGGTAAACCTCAGGTAGCGGATGGTCTCCTCGTCGATCGGGAAGATCGCGCAGGTGGAACCGAACTCCGGGCTCATATTCCCGATAGTGGCGCGGTTGGCCAGCGGTACCGCCGCCACGCCTTCGCCATAGAACTCGACGAACTTCCCGACCACACCGTGCCGGCGCAGCATCTCAGTCAAGGTCAGGACAACGTCGGTGGCGGTGGCACCGGGCGGGATGGAGCCGCTCAGCTTGCACCCGACCACCCGGGGGATGAGCATCGACACCGGCTGGCCGAGCATCGCAGCCTCAGCCTCGATGCCGCCCACGCCCCAGCCCAGCACGCCCAGCCCGTTGACCATCGTGGTGTGGCTGTCAGTACCCACCACGGTATCCGGGTAGGCCTGGCCGTCTCGGGTCATCACGACCCGGGCCAGGTGCTCGATGTTGACCTGGTGCACGATCCCCGTCCCCGGCGGGACCACCCTGAACTCGTCGAAGGCGCCCTGGCCCCAACGCAGGAACTGGTAGCGCTCCCGATTCCGCTGATACTCCAGGTCGACATTGCGCTTGAAGGCATCCGGACGACCGAACACATCAGCGATCACCGAGTGGTCGATGACCAACTCGGCCGGCGCCAGCGGGTTCACCGTCTGCGGGTCGCCACCCAGGGCGGTGACCGCCTCGCGCATCGTGGCCAGATCAACCACGCAGGGCACGCCGGTGAAGTCCTGCATGATCACCCGAGCCGGGGTGAACTGGATCTCCGTGGACGCTGCGGCCTGGGGATCCCAGCCGACGAGCGCCTCGATGTGCTCGGCTGTGACGAACGCGCCAGCGTCGTCTGACTCGAAGCGCAGCAGGTTTTCCAGCAGCACCTTGAGGCAGTAGGGCAGCGCACGCCACTTCGGGCCGAGCCGATGGTCCAGCTCAGCCAACCGGAACACCTCGTAGCAGGTATCCCCGATCGACAGCGTGCCGCGAGTACCAAAGCTGTCGGCGCGCACTGCTGCGTGGGTCACGGGTACTCCGTTCAGAGGGCTGGGTAGGTGCCCCCAACAGTGACTCTACGTCCGCCTACCCGCTGGTGGGATCAGCGGGCAATGTCGTTTACACCCCATTAAAGAGTCTGAGCGTTCGTGGTAACCCCACTGCGCGGACATGATCGGTGACGGCCCCTCGATCAGGGGCTGCCCCGCTCGGAAGGCCGGCCATAGCCTAGGCCTGACCGTCAGCACATTCCTGGAGGTACCAGCCATGCGGGTGCCCTTGGCCGTTGCCGATTTTCTCGCCCGCGGCGAGACGGCGTTCGCGGACTCCATCGCAGTCGTGGACGAGTCCGCCCAGCCGGCCTCGCCGGTGCCGGCGTCGACCTATCGGGAGCTGGGTAGGCGGGTTCGTGCCTGGCAGGCCGGCCTGGACGCACTCGGGATAGGTGAAGGGCAGCGGGTGGCCGTGGTCAGCCACAACTGCGCCCGGCTGCTCGAGCTGCTGCATGCGGTCCCGGCCAGCGGCCGCATCTGCGTCCCGGTGAACTTCCGGCTACACCCTGACGAGGTGAACTACATCGTCGGACACAGCGGCTCGTCGGTGCTGTTGGTCGACCCGGAACTCGACGAGGCGCTCAAGAGCGTGGCGGCCCCGCACCGCTTCGTGCTCGGCAATGAGACCGAGGAGCAGGTGATGCGCTTCGACACCGAGCCGCGCCCATGGGCCGAGCCGGACGAGGATGCCACGGCGACGATCAACTACACCTCGGGCACCACCGCACGGCCCAAGGGGGTGCAGCTGACCCACCGAAACATCTGGATCAACGCGGTCACCTTCGCACTGCACACGCGGGCCTGGGAGCGCGATGTCTACCTGCACACCCTGCCGATGTTTCACTGCAACGGCTGGGGCATGCCATTCGGTCTGGTCGGGCTCGGGGCCACGCACGTGGTGCTGCGCAAGGTGGACGGCGCGGAGATCCTGCGGCGGGTCGACCAGCACGGCGTGACGCTGATGTGCGGCGCCCCCGCGGTGTGGAACGCGGTACTCGATGCCGCCAGCAGCTGGGACGGCGACATCCCCGGACGGGGCAAGCTGCGGCTGGTCTGCGCGGGGGCCCCACCACCCACCAAGACCATCCAGCGGATCGACGAGGAACTCGGCTGGGAATTCCTTCAGCTCTACGGACTCACTGAGACCGCACCACTGCTCACCTTCAACCGCTGCGTTGCAGCCGATGACAACCTGCCCCCCGCGGACCGGGCCCGAAGGCTGTCCCGGGCCGGCGCCCCCGCGCTGGGCGCCCGGATAGGCACCTCCGAGTCGGGGGAGGTGCTGGCCCGCTCCAACGTCGTGATGGCCGGTTACTGGGATGATCCGCACGCCAGCAGCGACGTGCTGGTGGACGGCTGGTTCCACACCGGCGACGGTGGATCGGTGGACGATGAGGGTTGCCTGTCGATCATGGACCGGCGCAAGGATGTGATCATCACCGGCGGCGAGAACGTCTCCTCCATCGAGGTGGAGGACTGCGTGTTCAGCCACCCGGCAGTCGCCGAGGTGGCGGTGATCGGAGTTCCCTCCGAGCAGTGGGGTGAAACGATCAAGGCGCTGGTCGTGCTGGCCGACGGGGAGCAGGCCACCCAGGAGCAGATCATCAGCCACTGCAAGCAGCGGCTGGCCGGCTACAAGACGCCAACGTCGGTGGAGTTTCGCGAGGCGATACCGCGCACCGCAACCGGGAAGATTCAGAAGTTCAAGTTACGTGAGCAGTACTGGCAGGGGCAGCAGCGCCAGGTGAACTAGGCCGTGTCCGCAGATCTTCGAACTTGAACTTAGCTCTCCGTTGCGCAGCAGACCCCAGCTCGACGTTGCCAGCGTCCAACCGGACCGCGTTCAACACGGTTCCGATTTTCCGCGTGGCATGACAGAACGTGACAATCCATTACGCTACTGTAACTCGTGTGGTTGAAGTTGTGCTTGTTACGTTTGAGGTAGCTGGTGTCTATGAGGCTTAAGTGGCAAAGTGCACCCGCGTGTCTGCCCGACAAGATCGTGTGGACGTCAGGGAGGACCGGCGCCTGCAGGGGGGAGCCGGGGGAGGAGTGAGTGTGAGCGTCCGGCCTCGGCGTCACTCCGCCAGCCGTGTTCTGGCCGCAGCCTCGCTCACCGTGCTGGCGCTGGTGGGACAACCCGCCATCGGGCAGGCCGTCCCGCCGCCCCCGCCGAACCCCAGCGATGACGACCTCAGATCCAGCCAGAATCGCGCCAACTCCACCGCCGGCCGGGTGGGGCAACTGGCCAATCAGGTTGCCCAGGCCGACGCCGCCCTGCTGGTCTTGCAGTCCGAGGTCGCGCTCAAGCGCGAACAGACCAACAAGGCGTTGGTCGACCAGCAAGCTGCGGAGGCCGCCGCCGCGACCGCAGAGACGGCAGCAGGCAACGCCCGTGCAGACGCCGACGCAGCAGCTGCCCAGATCACCGAGGCACATCGAGATCTGGACCTGTTCGCGGCCGCAAGCTTTCGCCAGGGCAGCACAATCGGATCGATTTCGGCCTTCCTCGGCTCGACTAGCCCGAAGGATCTGCTGGCCAGGGCCGAGTTGCTGGACGCGGTGGGAGGCTCTCAGCTCAACGCGGTGGAGAACATGCGGCGGGCCCGTATCGATGCGGCCAACAAGGATTCCGAGACCCGGGCTGCGTTAGCCGCAGCACAGGCCGCCCAGCAGGCCGCCGCTGACGCCACAACCGCGCTCAATGCCGCTTACAGTGCCGCAGTCGACACCGAGGCAGCTAAATCCGCACAGGCCAATGCGCTGCTGGAACACAAGGCGGACCTGGAGCGCCAGCTTTACGAGGCACAGAACGCCGTTGCGGGGCTGCGGGGTCAGCGACAGCGCTACGACGAGTGGCGGGTAGCGCGGGATCGGGAACAGGCGGCGGTCGCTGCGGCGGCTGCGGCGGCAGCGACCGCCGCTGCTGCTGCCGCTGAGAGAAGTGAGGCCGCTGCTGGTGGCGCCACCCGGGTGGCTTCGCGTGACGTGCAGACCGTGATCAACCGGGCGATGACGCAACTCGGCGTGCGCTACTCATGGGGTGGTGGAAACTCCGGCGGACCCACAATCGGTATTCGGGACGGCGGTGTGGCAGACACCTTCGGCGACTACCGCAAGGTCGGCTTCGACTGCTCCGGCCTGATGATCTATGCCTTCTCTCGGGCGCTCGGTTACTCGTTGCCGCACTACAGTGGTTTTCAGTACAACTCCGGGCGCAAGGTGCCGCTTGCGCAGAAGCGACCCGGCGATATGTTGTTCTGGGCCACCAACGGAAACATCCACCACGTGGCGATGTACATAGGCGGCGGGCAGATGATCGAGGCGCCGTACTCCGGCGGCGCGGTCCGCGTCACCTCGGTGCGCTACAGCGGGATCATGCCCAACGCAGTCCGCGTGCTCTGAGCTGATCCTAGCCGCACCTTCACAGCCGTCACACTGGAGCAGCGGTTGGGTTTGCCCTGGTGTGTGCCGAACAGCGTGCTCCCCATCCCTTGATCACACCAGCCCTGGTCACACCGGCAGACCGGATGCGAGGAGGACCCGTGAGGGAAGCTGACAGCGGGGCGTCCCCGCCGGCGTCCGGCCCGTCTGGCCTACTGGCTACCCCAGCCAGGGACGCGCAGCTGATCGAGCGGACGGTCTTCGAGATCCAACGCGTGATCGTGGGACAGAACCGGCTTGTCGAACGGATGCTGGTCGGGCTGCTGGCCCGCGGTCACCTGCTGCTCGAGGGCGTGCCGGGGGTGGCCAAGACCCTTGCGGTGGAGACTGTCGCCCGGGTAGTGGGCGGCTCTTTCTCCCGTATCCAGTTCACTCCCGACCTGGTGCCCGCCGACATCCTCGGTACTCGCATCTATCGCCAGGGGCGTGAGCAGTTCGACGTCGAGCTGGGGCCGGTGGTGGCCAACTTCGTGCTTGCCGACGAGATCAACCGTGCCCCGGCCAAGGTGCAGTCGGCCCTGCTGGAGGTGATGGCCGAGCGGCACGTGTCGATCGGCGGTACCACGTACCCGATGCCGGAGCCGTTTCTCGTGCTGGCCACCCAGAACCCGATCGAGAACGAGGGCGTCTACCCGCTTCCCGAAGCGCAACGCGACCGGTTCCTTTTCAAGATCCAGGTAGAATACCCCACCGTCGAGGAGGAACGGGAGATCATCTACCGGATGGGCGTGCACCCTCCCCAGGCGCAACCGGTGCTTGATCCTGGCGAGCTGATCCGGCTGCAGGAGGTCGCCGCGCGCGTGTTCGTCCACCACGCTCTGGTCGACTACGTGGTGCGGCTGGTGCTCGCCACCCGGATCCCCGCTGAGCACGGGCTGTCCGACGTCGCCGGATGGGTGGCCTACGGCGCCTCCCCGCGGGCCAGCCTCGGCATCGTCGCGGCGGCGCGGGCCTTGGCGCTGATCCGAGGGCGCGACTACGTCTTGCCGCAGGATGTCGTAGACGTCGCAGCCGACGTGCTGCGACACCGTCTGGTGCTGTCCTACGACGCGCTGGCCGACGGTGTCCCGGTGGAGCACATCGTCACCCGGGTGCTGCAGACCGTGCCGCTGCCCCAAGTCTCCTCCCGCCCT
>JBGSWT010000755.1:0-3899 GCA_041751815.1 Pseudonocardiaceae bacterium | reverse complement strand
GGACCGCGGTGGTCGACGCCGAGTCGCGCAGCGTCGTCGCCGACCACGACGTGCTCCCTGCGGGCGGACGACTGGAGCTGCTGGCCAAGGACGGGCTGGTGTTCTACAACGACGCCGTCGGGGACCAGGCCGGGGTGATCCGGTTCACCGGCGGCCAATGGGTGATCGGTCCGAGCCAGCGCAAGTTCGGCTTGGACGAACTGCTCACCCCGGCCGACGCCGGGATCCCGGCGGAGGGCCCAGCGGTCGGCCTACCGCCGCCACCGAACCAAGCCACGCCCACACAGTTGGCACCGGTGCCGCCGGGTGCTGGAGCGCCCACGCCAGCAGCACCGCCCCCGACAACGACATCGGAGTATCCGAGACCTGAGCCCCTGCCACCCGATCCACCCAACTGCCCGTCCAACGATCCCTCGCCCTCGCCCGAGTGCAAGATCCCACCCGAGGTCACACTCCAGTGCGGCGATCCCTCGTCCTCGCCCACCACCTGTCCGCCGGATCCGCCAACTCCGTGCCCGACCCCACCCCCGCCCAACTGCCCACCCGACGATTACACGCCTCCGCCCGGGTGCCCGCCCTACACGCCGCCCACCTGCCCACCCCCGGACCCAGGGCCGGGCGGACCCGGTGACGTCATACAAGCGCCAAGCACAACCCAAGGGCCGACCAACTTGAGACAGACACCTGCATAGGACTTGCAGCTTCGCCACAAGCTCACCAGGGTGCCCTTTCGGGTAACTGGTGGCGTACCCATCGGGCAGACGAGCCCGTCGGTCGGGGTGGAGTTGCGTTTCCTCTGTGGTGGCTCGTGGCGTCAGCGTCGTTACAGTGACAAGCGCCTGACCGGGATGTATCTCTCGGCCGCCAGGCGGTGCTCGTTTATCCGGGCAGGCGGTCGTGGTGAGCCTTCGAGGGACGGGATGGTGCAGGAATCGGGAGAGGTGTGGTCGGCACCGCGGGTGAAGTGGTTAGCGCGGCTGGTTCTGGACTACATCGTCACCGCAGCCACCCGCGCGATGCCCGAGGTACGGATGATGGCCTCGGTACCGCTACCCGCGCAGCGCGCTGGACGGTGAAGCGACCATGCTCACTGGCTCGGGACGGCTCATAGCGGCAGCCAGCGTTCTGACACTCCTTGCCGGGTTCGTGATGGCTGCGGTCTGGGGCGCAGGCTACGAGCGGTCGCGGGCGCTGCTGTCCGGCGGCGGAGCCTGGTTGGCGTCCAACCGGGGGCTGGTGACCCTGCTCGACGGGACCTCGGAGCTGGTGTTGGGCAGCGTCCAGGTGCCGGTTACCGGCACACCCGAGGTGGTGCAGACCGGCCCATCGGCGCTGGTGGTGGACGCCGCCGCAGGCACGGTGACCCGGGTGGACGGGGCGACCTACAAGGTGTCCTCGCCGGTGCGGTTCGGTGGCGGGCAGACGTTGCAGGTGTTCGCCGGGGACACGGCGGCCTACGTCGTGGACGGCGCACGTCAGGAGGCCTCGGTGATCGACCCGGTGACGCTGCAGGTGCGCCGGAAGGTAGCGCTGGCTGCTACACCGGGACCGGGACAGTCGGTGGTGGACGGGGCCGGGCGGCTGTGGGTGGTCGACGGGGGCGGTCAGGGACTGTCCGGTTTCGGCGACACGGGCGAGCCGGTGCACGCCACCGTGGGCGACGGCTCGTCGCAGCTGATCACTGTCGAGGAGCGACCGGTCCTGCTGGACGTTACCCGCCGCCGGGTCGGCTGGGTGGAGGACTCCGGCGCGGTGCCGTCCTGGTCCTGTCTCGACGTCGCGGGCGGCGGACCGGTTCGGCTGCTCGGGTCCACGACCGAGCCACGGGTCTATGCCGCCGTGTCGCAGACTGGTGAGCTGCTCGTCGCAGACCTGAACGGCGACGACGAGTGCGCCGCGTCGGTGCCGGTCGGTAGCCCGGGCGATGAGTTCGGGCCACTGGTCGAAGCCTCCGGCGTAGTGCTGGTTCCGAACGCGACGACGGGCCGGACCGCCGCGGTCGACGTCGTGTCCCGCAGCATCGTCGCCGACCTCGACGTGCTCCCACCGGGCGGGCAGCTGGAGCTGCTGGCCAAGGACGGGCTGGTGTTCTACAACGACGTGGCCGGCGACGAGACGGGGGTGATCCGACTCGTCGACGACCAGTGGACGATCGGACCGGGCCAGCGCAAGTTCGCCTCGGGTGAGCTGCTCACCTCGGGCGATACCGAGATCACGCCGGAGAACCCACCGGTCGGGCTGCCACCACCACCGACGACGGTTCAGGCGGCACCCGGTCCACCGACGTCCGAGCAGCCGAGTGCCCAGCCACAGCCGTCCACCGTCGAGACCGCGACGCCGACCGGCCGTCCGGAGCCCAGTGAGGCATCCACATCAGGCCCGCCCTCGACCACCGAACCGCCGTGCTCGCCCCAGTCCGAGCCCCCCTGCCCCGACACCAGCACCCCGACCACACCTCCGGAGCCGCAACCTTCTCCGACCCCGGAGACGACCAGCCCGCCCCCTTCGGACTCCGGCGGCCCAAGTCCGACCGGTGCCAGTGCCCCGTCGAGCTAGCGAAGAGAGGTGCCGCCCGTCCAGCAACGGGCGTCGAAGGACTGGTTCATGTGTCGTCGATCCAGTTCTCGACGGTGAGGTGCGGAACGCGCTGGAAGTGCCGCACGTTGCGGGTGACGAGGGTCAACCCTCGGGTCAGCGCGATCGAGGCGATCCGAAGGTCGGGTTCGGCCAGCGGAATGCCACTGCGCTCGAGTGCTGCTTTCACCGCGCCGAAAGTACGGGCGGCGAGCGTGTCGAACGGCAGCACGGTCTGGGCACGGCGGACGACCTGCTCGACTCGCACGGCCAGATCCTCACGCCCGACGCGCCGCGCGCCGTAGACCAGCTCGCCGACGGTGACCGAGGTGGTGAACTGTTCCTGCGGCGGCACGGTGGCCAGCCGGCGGACGAGGTGCAGTGGCGGTGCCGGCTTGATCGTCGCGCTGAGGATGTCGGTGTCGAAGCAGTATCCTGTCACGCGAGTTCCGGTGCCGGACGATCAGGCACATGCTGTCGCGCGGCGACGATGTCGGCCATGTCCTCGTCGATGGTGTCCCATTCGTCAGCGAGGGCTCCGGCGAACGCGGCGAGCCCGATCGTGGGGCGCGGCTCCTCGTCGGCGACCCGCTGGACAGGGACGAGGGCGACGACGGGGTGGCCTCGGCTCACGATCACAAAGGACTCGCCGCGGCCGACCCGCTCGGCCAGCTCGGAGAACCTCCGCTTGGCGTCGGCGACACCGATGTGCTCGATCGTCATGTCTTGGAGTCACCTCACCTCACAGAGGACTTCAAGCTATCACGCCTTCCTCAGCGGTGGTTGATCAGCTGGGCAGGTAGCTCGGGCGGGATAGGGTGCGGGAGGTGACCGGGCATGAGGGGACGCTGTACTACTGGGACTACCTGCAGCTGGATCAGCTGCTGGGCTGCCAGCGGCGGGAAAGCGCGCAGCGGGGCGAACCGGCGCATGACGAGCTGCTGTTCGTCATCGTGCACCAGGCGTTCGAGCTGTGGTTCAAGCAGATCCTGTTCGAGCTCGAGGCCGTGCTGGAGCTGATGGGAGCCGAGGTGGTCCCGGAGAAGGACATGGGCCTGCTGGTCACCCGGTTGACCCGGATCACCACCGTCCAACGGCTGCTGCTCGACCAGGTCGACGTGCTGGAGACGATGACGCCGCTGGACTTTCTGGATTTCCGCGACCAGCTCGTGCCCGCCTCAGGATTTCAGAGCGTGCAGTTCCGGTTGATCGAGAACGCCCTCGGCCTGCGCCCGAGTCAACGACTCAAGATCAGGGGCTCGGAGTACTCCAGCGTGTTCAGCGACGAGCACATCCGCCTGCTGGAGGCTTCGCAGCAGCGGCCG
>JBGSWT010000754.1:0-1892 GCA_041751815.1 Pseudonocardiaceae bacterium | reverse complement strand
GTGTCGACCATCCGGTTGATCGTCTCTGCCAACGCAGCGACCTCACCGCTGGCCTCAACGGTGATTTTCTTCGACAGATCACCACCGGCCACCGCGGTGGCCACCGCGGCGATGCTGCGCACCTGACCGGTCAGGTTCTCCGCCATGCCGTTGACATTGTCGGTGAGCGCTTTCCAGGTGCCGTCCACCCCACGCACCTGGGCCTGGCCGCCCAGCTTGCCCTCACTGCCGACCTCCCGCGCCACCCGCGTGACCTCGTCGGCGAACGCGGAGAGCTGGTCGACCATGGTGTTGAGGGTGTTCTTGAGCTCGAGGATCTCGCCGCGGGCGTCCACAGTGATCTTGTGACTGAGATCACCCCGAGCCACTGCGGTGGCCACTTGGGCGATGCTGCGCACCTGACCGGTGAGGTTGCCGGCCATCACGTTGACCGAATCGGTCAGGTCTCGCCACGTCCCGGCCACCCCAGGTACCTGCGCCTGACCGCCCAACATGCCCTCGCTGCCGACCTCGCGGGCGACTCGGGTCACCTCGGCCGCAAACGCCGACAGTTGGTCGACCATGGTGTTGAGGGTGTTCTTGAGCTCCAGCAGCTCACCGGACACCTCGACGGTGATCTTGCGGCTGAGATCTCCCCGGGCTACCGCGGTGGCCACCTCGGCGATGTCACGGAGCTGGGCGGTGAGGTTGCCGGCCATGACATTGACCGAATCGGTCAGGTCTCGCCAGGTGCCGGCCACCCCGGGAACTTGCGCTTGACCACCCAGCCGGCCCTCGGTGCCGACCTCGCGGGCCACCCGGGTCACCTCGGCGGCGAACAGCGACAACTGATCGAGCAGCCTGTTCACACTGTGGCCCAACCGGGCGAAGTCGCCCCGAAGTAACTGGTCAGACACTCGTGACGACAGGTCACCCTCGGATACCGCGGCCAGTACCCGAGCCAGCTCGGTGGTTGGTCGCGTCAGGTCCTCGATCAGGCCGTTGGTCGCCGCGGCGGCGATCGACCATCCGCCGCTGCCATCCTCGGCGAGCCGCTGGTCCGTCCGACCCTCTTGGCCGACTGCCTCACGTACCCGAACCAGCTCGCCCACCAGAGATTGGTTTCGCTCCGCGATCTGGTTGATCACTGTCCCGATCCGCCCGACAAGGCTGGTGTCATTGATCACCAGGCGGCGTCGGAAGTTGCCATCGCGCAACTCTTCCAGGGCAAGCAGAAGCCGTTCCAGCGCGGCGGAATCGCCCGGACCCACTCGCTCCGAAATCGATCCCGCGGCCGACACGGGCTGCGCGCTCACAATGAGCCTCCCAGAACACCAAGGTATTGCCGAACGCCCGTAGAGTGCCACGATCGGCCCTCAGTTTCGACCCTGAGCACACCGCCCTTCGGGCTACCCTCGTCGCGACGCGTTCGGAACCGGGTGAGGAGATGCAGTGGCATCCGACGTGAACCCCGTTGCCGATCTGCTGGTGCCTGGGTTGCTCCGGTTACTCGACGGCATGAACCAGGCCGTCGTCGTGCAGGACCCGTGCGGCCGGATCCAGCTGTTGAACGTGGCGGCCCGACGGCTGTTCCCCGACCTCGGCGTCGGCGATGAGTTGGACATCAACGGTGAGTCCTTCGTCGCCGAGTCCGGCGCACATCGGGTATCCCGACGGCTGCAGCGGCTCGCCGATGGCTGGCAAGCCTGGGTGGTCAGCGAGATCTCCGACGTCGCCGACGTCGCCGGGGTCACCGACGTAACCGGGGTCGCGGCCAAGTCGGCCGACCACCACGACTTCATGCTGGCCGCTGGCCGCGAGCTCGCGGCGGGAGTGGGCAACGACGCGGCAGCAGCAAGTCTGGTCCGGATGGCCGTCCCGGTGCTGGGCGAGCAGGCCGCGGTGCTGCTGCC
>JBGSWT010000753.1:0-2804 GCA_041751815.1 Pseudonocardiaceae bacterium | reverse complement strand
GCCGGACCCCGCCGTGGGCCCGCACGGGCAGCGCCGCGCAGACCCGGCCGATCCTGAACTGCCCTTCGGTCGGCTCCAGCAGCCGCAGCGTGGCCTGCGCCTGCTCAATCGCGCCGTAGGGCGCGAGCCAGTAGTGCCGGGTTGTCCGGTCCAGGTCATGGCCGTCCAGATCCTGATACAGACAGCGCTGCTCGACGACGAATACCTCCACCCGCAGCCGCAGCAAGGCATAGATCATCGCGGTCGACAGGTCGGCGGCTAGCCTGCGGTGCAGCATCATCTGGTCCACCAGTCCTGCCTACCAGAATTGGCACAGTGAAGGGTCGCGATCAGATCTACAGCTGCGCGTTGATCTCCGCCGAGTAGGACGCCACCCGGGTGTAGACGCCGGGTCGGTCCGCGCGGCCGCAACCGCTGCCCCACGAGGTGACGCCGATCAGCCGGTCACCGACGACAAGTGGGCCGCCGGAGTCGCCGTAGCAGGCGTCCGCCCCACCTCGGGGTCGCCCGGCGCAGAGCATGTCCTCCGAGTCGAACTGGCGGTAGGTGGCGGCGCAGTCGGACTTGGGGATCAGTGCGACGTCGGCGCTGCGCAGCTGCGACGAGTTCGGCCCGCCCTCAGAGGTGTATCCCCAGCCCAGGACAGTCGCGGGAGCACCGGACCGGTAGGCGCCCGGATCGGTCTCCAATGGCAGAGTGCGGTAGGGCAGCGTCCGATCGAGGAACAGCACCGCCACGTCCCCGCCCTGCACCGGAGAGCGATAGCCCGGGTGGATCCAGAATCCCCGCACCCGGCGCTGTTCGCCGTCGTCGCTGCGAAGGTCGGTTCGGCCTCCGATGACCCGTACGTTGCCGAGCCGATAACCGCTGATGCAGTGCGCGGCGGTCACCACCCGATCGGGGGCGATCAGCGCGCCACCGCAATAGGCGGACTTGCTGGCCACCGTGGTCAAGGCGACCATCCAGGGGTGTTGGGCGGTGGCGGTCAAGGCACCACCGACAATCTGCGGCTGCACCGGTGTGGACACCATCGCCAGCGCAGCCGGTGCGCCCAGTTCCGGTGTGCCCAGCCCAGCGAGCAGCACCACGATCAACAGTGCCACCCGGCCGATCACCCGCATTCACTCACCTCCTGCCGCTTTCATCCCAGCGCGCCGCGCCACTCCATCAGGTGACGCCGCGAGACATCGCACCGGGGTGGCAAGAAGCCGCTGGAGCGGTCTGACATCGTGGCGGCGTGGCGCTCGGCTCACGACACCTGCTTCTACTGATCACTGGCGTCCTGCTGTTGGTTTCCGTCACCGCCGCCGAGCAGATCCCCGGCGCAGCATCACGGGTCCCGACCAAGCAGGTCAGACAGCCGGCGACCGCTACCGCAGATCCCGCCCCGGTCTGGGTGGTAGGTGCCCAGCCGCTGCCGCTGCGTTCGGACGGATACGGCGTGGTGCGGTCTACCCCTGATGCGCTGGTGGACCGGCGGCTGCCCACTCTCGACCGGGGGGAACCGCCTGTCTCGGACGCATTCGAGTCGACGATCGATCCGGTACCGCCTCCGGTGTTGGCTCGCAGCACCTGGACACCGGTCTGCCCGGTGCGGGTCGACCAGCTGCGCTATCTCACGATGTCCTTCCACGGCTTCGACGGCCGCATGCATACCGGCGAGATGCTGGTGAACGCGGACGTCGCGCAGCCCGTGGTGGACATCTTCAAGCAGCTGTACGACGCGGGCTTCCCGATCGAGGAGATGCGGGTGACAGCGGCCCCTGAGCTGGACCTGCCACCTACCGGGGACGGCAACAACACCTCGGCCTTCGTCTGCCGCCAGATCGTGGGTCAAGTCCGCTGGTCGGCGCACTCCTATGGGCTGGCCATCGACCTCAACCCGTTCCACAACCCTTACGTCCAGGGTGACCTGGTGGTGCCTGAGCTGGCCTCGAGCTACCTCGACCGAGATTGGCAGCGCCCGGGCATGGTGCTAGCCGGTAGCCCGGCGGTGACCGCGTTCGAGGCGGCGGGCTGGACCTGGGGCGGCCGGTGGACTGCGCCGGTGGACTTCATGCATTTCAGTGCCACTGGGCACTGAAATGCTCGTGAGTGCGTAACAGTGTTCTCACACTGTTACGCACTCACGAGCTAGCCCTCGAGGTCCCCCTCGAGGGCTAGGTAGATCGCCCGCAGCGCATCGAGGTCGGCTGGGTCGGGCTCTGCCCACAGGCCCCGATCAGCGGCCTCGAGCAGTCGCTCGGTCATCCCGCGCAGCGCCCAGGGGTTGGACTGCCGCAGGAACTGCTGCACGCCCGAATCGAAGATGTAGGACTCCGCGAGCTGGTGATACATCCAGTCCTCCACCACGCCTGCAGTGGCGTCGAAGCCGAACAGGTAGTCGACAGTAGCGGCCAGCTCGAAGGCGCCCTTGTAGCCGTGGCGTTGCATCGCGGTGATCCACCGCGGATTAACCACCCGGGAGCGGAAGACCCGGCGGGTCTCTTCCGCCAGCGACCGGGTCTTGACGGTATGGGGTACCGCGGAGTCACCCACGTAGGCTGCCGGGTCGCTGCCGGTCAAGGAACGCACCATGGCGACCATCCCGCCGTGGTACTGGAAGTAGTCGTCGGAGTCGGCGATGTCATGCTCGCGGGTGTCGACGTTCTTGGCAGCCACCGCGATACGGCGGAAGGCGTGCTCCATGTCGCCACGCGCTGCGGCACCGTCCAGGCCCCGCCCGTAGGCGTAACCACCCCAGGTGGCGTAGACCTCGGCGAGGTCGGCGTCGGTGCGCCATTGCCGGCTGTCGATCAGCGGCA
>JBGSWT010000752.1:0-8758 GCA_041751815.1 Pseudonocardiaceae bacterium | reverse complement strand
AGCCGGCTGTCCTGCCCGCCGTAGGACGCGGCGGTGCGGGAGCTAAGCAGGCCGACCAGCGCGGCGGTCATCGCCTCGCCGCACACCACGCACAACGGCGTGCTGCCCAGCTGCATGCCCAACCCATAGCCGAACACCCGCTCATTGATGCTCACCAGCGCGGCGTCTTTGCTCGCACCGGGAATGAACCGCGCTGGGACCTTGCCAGGCACGGTGTCGAGCAACGGACGCACCCGCCCGCAGACCAAGCACAGGCCCTCGGCACCGTCCCCCTTGCGCCGGGCGACTTCGGCGCTCCAGAACGACACGACTGAGACGGCCCGGTAGGCGGGTAATCCATCGATGTTGATCACCACGCCCTGCTTCGCGGTCCACTCCTGCGGCCGCCGAACCCCGCCGACGGCACCGCTGCGGTAAAACGCCGCGACAGCCTGGACTACTGGATCGCCCTTACCTTCGTCGCTGTCTGCCCAGCGCTGTACAAGATCAATGAACGCGGCGTGGCACTGCGCAACCCTCGCTGGCTTGCTGGAGGAATCACTCCAGCCCAGCACGTACTGCACATCGTCGGCGGCGAGATTCGCGGCAACCCCGACTGTTCGCACGGCCGACGGCGTCGTATGTGGCACCGGCCGGGACTTGTCCTTGGCGTCCATGTGGATGAGTGGCTGCAAATTCGCCGAGCGCAGCGTGCCGTCACCGTTGAGGTTGAGCTGCCAGGAGAACAACCGCTCCCGGTGAAAGGGCTTTGCCTCGCCGTGCTCCTCGGCGTACCCGACTAGGCGTTGCAGCAGCATCAGGCCACCCCGGTGGCCGGAATGCCCCGCTCGGGCACGTACAGCACACCCTGGTCCAGCCGTGCGGTGAACCAACTGAACGATGACGGCGATGTGGAGTGATCTACTGAGTGCAGCATGATCCCCAAGTCCTCAGTGAGATGGGCCTGCGCCGGGCGGTCATCCGGATTGCCGAAGTACGCGCTGAACTCCCGCGTACCCAGGTAGGGCTGGCTGAAGCAGCTACCCCGGCTGACCCGGCGGCGCAACTGGTCCCGGTAGGCCGCTTCCGGCTTCGTCGCGCGGTCGCCCAGCATCACGTGCGCATGGATCCTGTAGGCCACGTCACGCAGGCACACCGCA
Organism: Pseudonocardiaceae bacterium; assembly: GCA_041751815.1. Taxonomy (GTDB): domain Bacteria; phylum Actinomycetota; class Actinomycetes; order Mycobacteriales; family Pseudonocardiaceae. The sequence goes on along the minus strand of JBGSWT010000752.1, from coordinate 7,619 downwards.
TTGCGCTGCACCCGATGTGCCACTGTGTCGATCCGACGCCGCCCCGATACCGCGTCGGCCAGCGACGCCAGATCGGTCGTCTCGTTGCGACGCTGGGTGAACTGCTTGATCTTGTTGAGTACTTCGATTGCGACCACCCGCCAGACGAACTCGGGCTTCCAAAAAATCGACTCCAACACCCCCACCGCCGCCGACGGCGTCATCACCGGGTAAGACACCCGCTCGACCTTCAGCTCAGGCCGAGTGAACAGCGCGCCATCCCCCCACACCTGCACCACCACTGGTGGTGCGCCCTGCGACGAGGGCAGCATTTCCGTTATCACCAGACGTTCTCCTCGCCGATCCCGGAGTCATCGATTCCCAACTGCTCGTCGTAGTCGCCGCACCACTCCCACAGCTGTCCGACTACTGGTCGGCACATCGCGGCAAAGGCAGAGGCGGTTACGATCCGTTGTGGGATCGTGACGATGTAAGGGCGCAGGGCGCGAAAGGTCTTCCGCCGCGGGCCCTCGGAGGACCGCAGTTCAGCCAGCAGGGCGTCAACCTGGGCGGCGCTGTCCTGGTACCCGGTGACCACGATCGGCACAGTGTCGTCGTCGATCATCCGGAATGCGAGCTTCGAGTCGCGTTGCAACGAGAGACCGACGTCGCGCTCCGGACCCTCGGCGACACCGAGAAAGTCCAGCGTCTCGCGCCCCTGCTGGATGGTCCTGGCGCGCTCCCCCCGGTCAGCGTCTATGGAGCTATAGAGGTGTCGGTAGTAGCCGTCGAGGCAGGTCACGTCATCGGGGTCGGCTAGGTCCGGGCCGAAGAACACCCGAGTGGAGCCAACCGCGGTGCGGTAGAACTTGGGTACTGGAGTGTCGGCGGCGTCGAAGACGACCACCCGGCCAAGATCGTCGCGGTGGCCTTCGCGGTTGGCCCGCCCGGCGGCTTGCTGCAACGACTCTGCCGGTGCCAGTGCCCGGAACACGACGGGGAAGTCGACGTCCACCCCGGCCTCGATCAGCTGAGTGGATACCAACAGCACCGGCTTGTCCTCCGCCAGCAGTGCGCGGACCTCGTCCAACACTGTGCGCCGGTGGGCCGGGCACATCCGGGTGGACAGGTGGCGCACCGCGACGTCGGCCCGCTCGACCAGCAACCGGAACATGCGCCGTGCATGGTCCACGGTGTTGACCACCACCAGGGCCTGGCGTTGTTCAGAAATCTGGTCGGCCACCTCAGCCAGGTCCGGCTTCGGATCCACCCACCACTCGTAGCGCGCACGTCGTAACTTCTGGAAGAGCTCGACCGGCTGGTCAACCAGGTTCGTGATCGATAGTGTCGACCACACGGACAGGCTGTCGAACGCTGGCTGCGTGGCCGAGGTCAGCAGCACCGTCGTGCCGAAGTGCTCGGCCAGCAACTTCAAAGCATCCAGGATCGGCACCAGCAACGACACGGGTAGCGCCTGCACCTCGTCCAGCACCAGCACCGCATTGGTCAGCCGGTGCAGCTTGCGGGACCGCGCGGGCTTGCGTCCGAACAGCGAGTCGAATAGCTGCACCGTGGTCGTCACGACGAATGGCGCGTCCCAGTTCTCCGCAGCCAACCGCAGCCGGCCCTCACCATCGTCACTGTCGAACTCGGCCTGCGAGTGATGCTCAAGCACCGTGTGTTCTCCGAGCAGTTGGCGATAGACGTCCGCGTTCTGCTCAGTGATCGTCAAGAACGGCACCGCAACGACCACGCGCGCCTTGCAGTGACGGGCCGCGTGATGCAGCGCGAAGCCTGCTGAGGTGATTGTCTTGCCAGACCCTGTCGGGGCCGGCAGCCGGTAGACCCCACCCGGGCCTGCCGCACCACGCACCGCCGCGTCGTACAGGTCCGACCGCACATCATCGATCGGTGACGACGGCCGAGTTGCGAGCAGCGCGCGCCGACATTCCTCGAACCGCCGCACCAGTTCCGCCATGTTCGCGGGCGGCACGAGCACTGGCGAGTCCAGCCCCTGGAAGTGCGCGGCGGTGTCCAAGTGGTCCGCGTCCACCAAGGCAGAGAAGACCATCCGGACACCCATCTCCAGCAGCCGGCGTTCACGTCGCCAGCCGTCGGGCATCAGCAGCGGGCCGTCGATAACCATCTGCGCCTCTGGCACCTGCTCCAAGAGCCGCGCCTTCGTCACAGTCTCGTCCTCCACCGGCTCGCGACGAGCCGTGCGCAACTGACCGATATCGGTCAGGCCGCCGTGGTGCCCCAAGATCGTCATCGCGGCTTCTCGACCAGCGGTGGCAAGCAGCCGGGCACCCATCTTCTTGTGATCGCAGCCGACCGGGCGGTCCGTTCCCTCGACGACCAGCAGTTTCTCCTGCCAGGCACACGAAGCCTTGCCTGCGTCGTGCAGTAGACCCGCGGCGGCAGCCAGATCACCGGCACCGAACGGCTCTGCGAACCGCCTGGCCAGGGCAGCAGTAGACCTCAAGTGGTCCGCCAAGCCGTGCCGCCGACCGGCTTCGTTCAAGCTATGAGCCCACACGAGAACCCCTTGTCAGATCCGTCGCCGCGACCGAAACGCGGCGCCCGCTGGTTGCCCAACTACACCGACAGATGCAGTTGCCTTGTTCGCGTGATGGCAGTCTGATGGGTCGCACCGACAATTTTCTTCAGCAGCTCACGCCTCGGGCGGAAGACGTGGTTGGTCGGGGGTCGCCGTCCGCCTACATCCGGCAGGCGGCCAAACTCACCGCTCGCCGCATCACCACGCTGGAAACCCGTCAGAAGGAACTGAGCACGTCCAGCCGGCTCGACGTCCTTTGCGTCCCGTCTAAGAGGACACAGCCAGCGCAGACAGGTGATCGCTCCGGGCCTCTGGGGAGGGGAGCCGGTCTAGATGTGCCTGCACCTCGTCGAGAGCAGATTGAAGTTGCGTGAGGTCGCGCGGCGGGAACGGCTGGGTGATGGGGCTTAGCGGTGTGGTCACGACACCGGTGGCCCCCGCCTCAATACTTCCCGCGATATCCCGCGATGAGCCATCCCAGAGAATGAAGGAGGGTCCGGCTTGTGCTCGGACAGCCGCGATCTCGCGGTGGGATGCCTTCGACAGCTTTGCGCCCACGGGGAGGCAATCGCTGCTCAGAGCCTTCGAGCACAATTGGGCATCAAAGACCGTTGGGGAGTTCCCAGGATGGCTGTAGATGAATGACCCGGCCGGGAGCGAGGCGAGGAAGCGCAGTGTTTCATCGTCATTGTGGAGATGCGGCATCGCGACTATCGGCGTGACTCCTTGCGCGGTGGCGTTGTCGACGTCGGTGCGTGACCAACAGCAGGAAAGCACTCGAGCTGGATGGGCATGGTGCAGCCATACGCGCAGGACGCACAAGCGTTCCCTTTCACTCATCGAGTAGCCGCGTGCGGTTGTGCCAGACAAGATAAAGCGGTCAATCCACGTACTTGCAGCCCGCCTCGCGTACTGCGCAGTTCCCTGCTCGTCCAGTCTGCCCTCAGGTGTTCTAATAGTGAGTGCCGGCACCACGATATGCGGATTCACTCAGATCCCCTGTGCTGATTTTTCATGCCCGCACTCGTGCCGCGATCTCACGTGCCTGGTCGGCGAGTGCGACAGCAGCGTTGAGTCGATTGTCAATAGAATGGTGATCGAACGGGGGCGTGAACTCCGGGTCGATAGTGTGGATATAGTTCTGCCAGTTTTTGAGCTTCCAGCTGTCTCGGGCGGCGCCGCGGAACGCGATGTAGTCGTGCATCGACTCCTCGTCACAGTTCATCCACACAACGTTGAGCCGTGCACGGTGGGCCGCGCACCGGTTGCGGACCCGCGTCATCCATTCCATGTCGGCGAACTCGTGCACAAACGGACCGGTGACCACAGTAGAGACGCCGCACCGCAGGTTCTCCGTCATGGCGTCCATTAAACAACGATACTCGAACGGTCTTACGTGCTCCATATACAGGATACTGTGACGATCGTCCATGTCTCCGCCATAAGCTTCTAGCAAGTGTTCCACAAGCACGCGCGTGATGGTGTCCTTATCGAGGATGGTCCATCCAGTTACCGAGGACAAGAACCGGGCGAACTCGCTTTTACCCGAACCGGCGAATCCTCCGACCAAGACGACGGACAGTGCCTCGCCAGCGCTCCTTTGCTGTTGATAAGCATCGAGCACGCAGGTCTCCAAATTGCCCGGTTCGACACCGTTGGAATCGTCGGACGCGTGGCCGGTGAGAGTGGCCAACGCCTGCCTTATAGCTAAGGTTGCCGCACCGTTGCCAGGATTTTCAGGAATCGCGCGCTCCTGTTGGCGCCATTCTTCGATCTGCGCTTTTCGGTCACTATGTGCCGATGCGGCGGCGCGGCGATGTGACTCGCGCTGCAATTCCTCCAGCTCGTCGCGAGCCGCGCGAAGCACACCGCCCGTCGAGAGCACATCATCACACTTCCGGCAAAAACCTGGACTAGCTAGCTGGTATCCAGCCTCGATGTTGGCGACGGTGGAGCGTGAATAACCTGTGAGCCTAGCGAGGTCGGCCTGGGTCAGATTTGAGACCGCGCGTAGTTCAGCCAGCTGTCTGCCAAATGCCCTTCTTGCCGCCGTGATCGTGGATCGTTTGAGCATCATGTCAGGTGCCAATCACCGTAGAGACACACTCCCGTGTCGGCGCATTGTCGGCGTGATGCCTGATTTCGCCGCCGACGCTGGCCGACACTGCAAGCGACTGTCAATGCTGTCCGTCATGCCGCACCCCACCACCTATCAAGCCAGCCACAGCCTGTTGCAGGCGGTGTTGCGTGACGTGCTGCTGGACGTGGTGGGATCCGCGCACGGCCCACAGGGTATCGGCCGGGTGGGGCTCGGAGCGTGCGCGGGATTGCATTCGTTGTTGGCAGCTCATCCGGTGGATCGGCGGGGTCGGTGCCGGTCGTGTCGGGGTCCGGGATGGTTGGGGCACCGACGCCAGGTGTGCATGGTCTTTCAGAAAGCGCACTACTGGTTACGGCAACCAGCCCACCGGCTGCAGGCCCACCTGGCCAGCGAACTGGACGTGGACCTTCCGCCGCTACCCCATGCGGCTGATCCGGAGGCCACCGAGGTGCTGCCCAGGGTCGAGCCTGACCTGAGCGACCCGCCTACAGATCCCTTGCAGACCCCGGCCATCTCGCCGACTTCCACCGCCGAGGCGGGACGGCCGGAACTAGATCACGGCGGGGCAGGGGAGCACCCCGAACGCCCCCGGCCCCGCCGTGGCCCATCGCGTAACCCGTCGCCGGTCCGGGTCGGTCGCTGCTTCTCACTGGAGTTATGACGTGGCCAAGCTGACCGTTATCGACACCCACCCACGCTGTGTGCTGGCCGTCGCAGCGGTGGGCACCGCGCGGCACCGCCGAGATCAGGCAGGAGAGTACGCCCGGCTACTGGCCCGGTTGCCCGACCAGCAATGGCGTCACCGCCACGATCCCCAATTCACACCATTGGCGCGGGTGCCGGACCTCACACTTCCGCCCACCACAACGGAACCCACAGGGCACGGACACGCAGGTCGAACCCCAAGTAGGGCCGTTCCCGGCACCGCCGCTTCGTATGTGCTGGTCCCCCCACCGGTGCACTACAACCGGGGGCACAGTGAGCACGGTTAATGGCCACTGTGGACCCGGCGCCAGTGCGGTGGTGACGGCAACCCAGCCAGTGATGCTGGTCCGCTACCGCCCCGGCGTCATCGGGGAGACTGCCCGCACCGTGCATGTGGTCCCGGCACCCACCGACGAGCAGGCGGGTGCGATCGCCACGTTGTGCGGCACTGCCCTGATGCGCAACAACATTGAGACTGTCACCCCCGGCGAAGGCATGCCCTGCACCGTGTGCGTTGTCACCCATGTGACGAGCACCATCCCGCCTGGGAAGCAACCCGCGGACGACTCCGAGAATGCCGGTGGGGTTGCTTACCAGGAGTGGGGCTGGCCTGTGACGTTGCATCGTGATCAGGCACGGCTGAGCCTGCACCACGAGGTATCGGCCCTGGCGATCCCTGTCCCACTCGACACCGAGGTCACCGATATCCTGACCCGGCGGCGCTGTGCCCCACCGGTGCTGGCCCACCCGTATGCCCCCGAACACCACATCATGCTTTTCGGGGAGAGATATGGGGTGACGCTGCCCTGGCCGCATCAGGTGCACTTGGTGACCGGCGTCCTGCTGCTGCCGCCCACTGTGACCCCACGCGGACCAATCACGTGGGTAAGGCGTCCGCGAGAGGACTCCCTGCGACTGTGCCGAGAAATCGATCTTTTTGGGGCGTTGCGCACCGCACTGAACGACTCCCCACCCCGCGACCAGGGCGTCCTGCACGGCTGCTTCAAGACCGACACTTACTAGGACGACGACAGCGCCGGCAGCCACCACTGAAGCGGCCCCGCTTCGTCACCGCGTCGCCCTGACCGCCCGTCGCAACCACCGACTCTGGCCGGGCACGTCCGCCAGCGCGACTGAGAACTGCCTTGTGCATTCAGCCGCTACGACTGCGCCAGGCGGCGTAATCGCGAACCGTTCGTCGCCGGCTCAGACGGATGGACCGACTGCCGGGCGCTGGGATTCTTACAATTGGCCTACTTCGATACGGCCATCCCTACTGTCACCGCCCGTGTCCGCCCCCTCGTTCGCGCCGCGCGCCGTCTCCACCGGCGCGGCACTCGCACCCCGCGCCAGTGTTCGAGAACGGTCCGACGATCGGAGCCGGATCGCCGCCCGGATAGGCCTGCATCTCCTGCTGGCAGGGCTACCGTTGCTCGCGATCTCCGCGCAGGTCTTCGGTCTTGTCTCGATGAACACCACCGCAGCGTTGGTGGTGATCCCGCTGGCGGCCACGGTCGCGGTACTGGCTGTGTTCGCGCCGGACCCCACCGACCGGATCGTCGGGCGCGGGCTGGTCTGGGGGATGGTCGCCTGCGTGGTCTACGACATCTTCCGGCTCGACACCGTCTACATGCTCGGATGGTGGGGCGACTTCATCCCGACGATGGGCACGTGGATCACCGGCCGTGCCGAGACCCGAAGCGGCGCTGTGGTCGGCTACCTGTGGCGTTACCTCGGCGACGGCGGCGGGATCGGCATTGCGTTCTTCGTCGTCGCGCTCGCAGTGGGGCTTGACCGACGGTCGCGTCGGAACGTCGTGCTCGCAGCGGTGGCCTTCGCGGTCTTCCCGGTCTGGACCGGCCTGATCGCGACTGTCGCGCTGGCCCCACGCGGTCAGGAATTGATGTTCCCCCTCACTGCCACCACGGTCTCACTCTCGCTGGCCGGGCACCTGATCTTCGGCCTGGTCCTCGGCCTCGGCTTCTGGCACTCGCGCGCGGTGGCGCGGTTCTGGCCGTGGCCGCCGCTGCTGCCGACCGATCGGGGGCCCGCGTATCACGGGGTCAGCCCGGCCACCTACGAGGCCTGGCAGCGACGGCTCGACACTGGCTCCGCCCGCCGGGTCAGAGCACAGCGGTGATCGCGTCGATGAGCTCGTCTCCGGCCAGCAGTGCGGAGTCGTTGTGATCGGCACCGGCGACCTCGACCGTCCGGACCGGACCGCCCGCCGCCGCGGCCACGGCTCGGCTCTGCTCCGGCGGCACGATGGTGTCC
>JBGSWT010000751.1:0-4764 GCA_041751815.1 Pseudonocardiaceae bacterium | reverse complement strand
GGCACCGGGCAAACCCGACACGGTGGATCGCACGGTCGGCCAGACTAGGCGGCGACCCGTGTGCCGCTGGTGAGCGACAAGCCGGATACCGCAACAGGCTGTACAAAAGATCAACGCTAGTCGATCGCCGCCGTTACTCGGGTGCACGTTGCTCGCCGCTGGCGGCGAGCGGGTCCGGCAGCCGTCCCCCACTTAACGCCGCGAGTAACGGCAAGTCGCGAGCCCGCACCGCGGGCAGCCCGACTTCCTCGCCACCGTGCAGGACAGCCCAGACCCGGGACCGGGTATCGATCCGCAAGCCATGGAGGTCCGACCAGGTGATTCGCCGCGAGCCGAACACCCGATGCGCCACCACGGTGTCCCGGTCGACCACTGTGCGGGTCCGCACCAACCAGATCGCCACACCCAACGGCGCCAGGTACAGCACCTGTAGTCCTGGTATGCCGAAGGCGACCGGGGTCACGCATACGGTCAGCCCGAACACTCCGATCAGGGCGGTGAGCGGCCGCCGGAAGGTAGCCGTCAAGGACTCGGTCACGGTGACATAGTGACGGCGACATAGTCGCGGGGGCTCATCGGGCCCTCGGAACACCCCGGTCAGGTCGGCTCGGTCAATGGCTCGCACCGATCATGTCCGGTCTCTCCGGTAGGCGTACAGTAGGCGTATGCCACGGGTGCAAATCTACCTGCCAGACGATCTCCATCATGCGGTCAAGGAACTCGAGCTGCCGATCTCCGAGCTCAGCCAGCACGCCGTGCGAGTGGAGCTGCGCCGCCGCGAGTTGGCCGCCGACGCAGACCGATATCTGGCGGAACTGTCCGTGGAGCTCGGCGGACCGCCGACGGCTGACGAGCTGGCCGCCGCGGACGCCTGGGTCGACGCCGCCACGGTTCCCTCCGCGCGACACCCGCGATGAGCCTGGTCCTCGACTCGCGGGCGATCACAGCTCTCGGCCGTCGGGATCGGCAGACGGCAGCGCGCATCACTGCGCTTCGGCTGCGTGGATTGTGGCCACCGATCGTGCCTACCGCCGTATTGGTCGACTCGCTGACCGGGAACCGGGTCCGCGACGCGCTGGCCAACCGCACGGTCGGGCTGTCCCTGCTTCATCCCCTGGACGAACCGCTGGCTCGTCGCGCGGCGCAGCTCCGCAGGCGGGCGCGGGCAGGCTCGGCGGTCGATGCCGTTGTCGTGGCCACTGCGGAGCTACTCGAAGCGCTGGTGGTCACCGGCGATCTACATGACCTCGGCCGGCTGTCCCAACACGCCGAAGGAGTAGCGCTGCTGCCCGCCTAGTAGCTGGAGCTTCCCAGCATGCGGGAGTGATTCTCGCTAGGTTGACGGTGCGGGGGCGCGCCCGTTACCGTCGGCGACGTGCTGATCCCTCACGGCCTCGTACTTTGCGGGCGCGTCGTCTGAAAGAGTTACACGAGACGACGACGCGCCAACCCTCGCTTGAGCCCAACCCGGGCGGCGGGGGTTTTTTAATGTCCAAGGCCAGTCAACGATGAGCTGAGGCAGGACCATGACGATCGTGACCCCGCGACAGACGGCGATCCCCGAGCTACCGCCCAAACCGGCCCCACCTGCAGGCGCGCCGGTGCGCGTCACCGGTGCTCAGGCCCTGGTGCGCTCCCTTGAGGCGATGGAGTGCGAGGCGGTATTCGGCATCCCCGGCGGGGCTGTACTACCGGCCTACGATCCGCTGCTCGACTCGACCGCGGTGCGTCATGTCCTGGTCCGACATGAGCAGGGCGCGGGGCACGCTGCGGCCGGTTATGCCCAGGCCACCGGACGCGTCGGCGTGTGCATGGCCACCTCCGGCCCTGGCGCGACCAATCTGGTCACCCCCATCGCCGATGCGCATATGGATTCGGTGCCAGTGGTGGCCATCACCGGTCAGGTCCCACGGGCTTCGATCGGGAGTGACGCCTTCCAGGAGGCGGACATCTGCGGCATCACCATGCCGATCACCAAGCACAACTTCCTGGTGACCGAGGCGGCAGACATCCCACAGGCTATCGCCGAGGCCTTCCACCTCGCGTCCACCGGCCGGCCCGGACCGGTCTTGGTGGACATTCCCAAGGACGTGCTGCAGGCGCAGACGACCTTTTCCTGGCCACCCGAGATCGACCTGCCAGGGTACCGGCCCATCACCCGGCCGCACGGCAAGCAGATCCGAGAGGCCGCCCGACTCATCGCCACCGCGCGGCGCCCGGTGCTCTACGTCGGCGGGGGCGTCATCAAGGCACGGGCTACTGCCGCGTTGCGGGAGCTGGCCGAGCTCACCGGCGCGCCGGTGGTGACCACTCTGATGGCTCGCGGCGCCTTTCCCGACTCGCATCCCCAGCATGTGGGCATGCCAGGCATGCATGGCACGGTGGCCGCAGTCGCGGCGATGCAGCGCTCCGACCTGCTGGTCGCACTCGGCGCCCGGTTCGACGACCGGGTTACCGGTCAGCTGTCCACCTTCGCGCCGGACGCCGCGGTGGTGCACGCCGACATCGATCCTGCGGAGATCTCCAAGAACCGCCGGGCCGATGTGCCGATCGTCGGTGACTGCGCCGAGGTGATCAGCGAGCTGATCACGGCGGTGCGGGCTGAGTTCGACTCCGCACGGCCGGATCTCGCCGCGTGGTGGGTCCAGCTGGAGAACTGGCGCACGACGTTCCCGCTGGGTTATGACCCGCCGACGGACGGCATGCTCTCTCCGCAGTTCGTGATCAAGCGGATCGGTGAGCTGGTCGGCCCGGATGCGATCTACACCGCTGGGGTGGGCCAGCACCAGATGTGGGCCGCACAGTTCATCAAATACGAGAAGCCGGGCACCTGGATCAACTCCGGCGGTCTTGGCACGATGGGTTTCGCGGTGCCGGCGGCGATGGGCGCCAAGCTGGGCAGGCCCGACGTCGCGGTCTGGGCCATCGACGGTGACGGCTGCTTCCAGATGACCAATCAGGAACTCGCGACCTGCGCCATCGAGAAGATTCCGATCAAGGTCGCTGTGATCAACAACGGCAGCTTGGGCATGGTCCGGCAGTGGCAGAACCTGTTCTACTCCGAGCGCTACTCGCAGACCGACCTCGGGACCCACTCCCGCATTCCGGACTTCGTGAAACTTGCCGAGGCATTGGGTTGCGTGGGCCTGCGCTGCGAGGCCGAATCGGACGTCGACAAGGTCATCGAACAGGCGATGGAGATCAACGACCGCCCGGTTGTGATCGACTTCGTGGTCGGCAAGGACGCCCAGGTATGGCCGATGGTCGCCGCGGGCCACGGCAACGATCAGATCATGGCGGCGCACAACATCCGCCCGCTGTTCGACGAGGACGGCTCCTGATGTCCAATCACACCATGTCGGTGCTGGTGGAGAACAAGCCCGGTGTGCTGGCCCGAGTGGCTGGGCTGTTCAGCCGCCGTGGATTCAACATCCACTCGTTGGCGGTCGGACCCACCGAGAACCCCGACATCTCCCGGATGACCATCGTGGTCGGCGTCGATGAGTTGCCCCTGGAGCAGGTCACCAAGCAGCTCAACAAGCTGATCAATGTGATCAAAATCGTTGAGCTCGACCCGGCCGCGGCGGTGCAGCGGGAGCTGCTGCTGGTGAAGATCCGGGCCGACACCACGGTGCGCTCCCAGGTGCTCGAGACGGTCACGCTGTTTCGGGCCAAGGTGGTCGACGTCTCCCCGGAGGCGCTGACCATCGAGGCGACCGGTACCGCGGACAAGCTGGATGCACTGCTGCGGATGCTCGAGCCCTTCGGCATCCGCGAGATGGCCCAATCCGGCATGGTCGCCATCGGCCGCGGTCCCCGCGCCATCACCGCCGGCCCGGTCCGCTAGACCCCGCCCTTCCCGCCCTTCCAGAACGCGGGATCCAGCCCGAGCAAGGAGCCCATTGAGATGAGTGCAGAGATCTTTTACGACGATGATGCTGATCTGTCGATCATCGGCGCGCGGAAGGTCGCGGTGATCGGCTACGGCAGCCAGGGGCACGCGCATGCGCTGAGCCTGCGCGATTCCGGGGTCGACGTGCGCGTCGGACTGCCCGAGGCATCCAAGTCGCGCCCGAAGGCGGCCGACGAGGGGCTGCAGGTCATGACGCCGGCGCAGGCGTCCGCCGAGGCAGACGTCATCATGGTCCTCGCGCCGGACACCAAGCAACGGACCATCTACGCCCAGGACATCGCGCCGAACTTGAACTCGGGCGACGCGCTTCTCTTCGGGCATGGCTTCAACATCCGGTACGACCTGATCAAACCCCCGTCTGATGTGGACGTCGCAATGGTGGCGCCCAAGGGGCCCGGACACCTGGTCCGCAGGCAGTTCGTCGACGGCAAGGGTGTGCCATGCCTGATCGCGGTCGACCAGGACTCGACCGGCGGTGCCCAGGCGCTGGCGCTATCTTATGCCAAGGCGATCGGCGGTACCCGCGCCGGGGTGATCAAGACCACTTTCACCGAGGAGACCGAGACCGATCTGTTCGGGGAGCAGACGGTGCTCTGTGGTGGGGTCACGTCGTTGGTGCAGGCCGGGTTCGAGGTCCTCACCGAGGCCGGCTACGCGCCCGAGGTGGCGTACTTCGAATGCCTGCACGAGGTCAAGCTCATCGTCGACCTGATGTATGAGGGCGGGATCGCCCGGATGCGCTACTCCATCTCCGACACCGCTGAGTACGGGGACCTCACCCGTGGGCCGCGGGTGATCACGCCGCAGGTCAAGGACGAGATGCGCCGGATCCTCACCGAGATCCAGGACGG
>JBGSWT010000750.1:0-7269 GCA_041751815.1 Pseudonocardiaceae bacterium | reverse complement strand
GGCCAGACCGTTGGCGGTGAGTTCGACGACGACGTGGTCGGTGCCGAGCAGCCCGATCAGGCGGCGTAACTGTGTGGCCGCGGAAGCCGGTCCTTCGCACTCCAGTGCCCGGCGCACCGCTCCCTTGCGGCAACCGGTGAGCACCACCCAGTGCCCGCCCGCGGCGGCTGCCACCGCGGCCAGGTCATAAACCGGCTTGCCCTTTTCGCGACCGCGGATCTGGGCATCGCTGATCAGCCGGGACAGCCTGCGATAGCCCTCGGGACCACGGGCCAGCACAAGCAGGTGTTCCCCCTCCGGGTCGGGAACCCCGTTCTGCGGTGCGGTGAGACCAAGACTGAGCTCGGCTCCGAAGACCGTTTTGACGCCCAGCTCGCGGGCCGCCTCGGCGAAGCGCACTACCCCGTACATTCCGTCGTGGTCCGTGATTGCGATCGCGTCCAGGCCCAACCGGGCAGCCTCCTCGACCAGCTCCTCGGGGTGGCTGGCCCCGTCCAGAAAGCTGAAGTTGGAATGGCAGTGCAGCTCGGCGTAGGGAATGCGCTCGGTCTCTGCGAGCTGGGCCGGCGTGAGTTGAGGCGGCGGTTCGTAGCGATCTCGGTGACGTGTCCACGCCGGACTGTCCCCGCCGTCACCGGGATGTTCCTCGTCGCGGTGTCCCGATCTGGATCCGGCAAGTCGCCCGGACAGTGCCTGCTCGAGGTCCGCCCATCGCACCGGCGGGTTGTTCCAGCCCATGATGTAGATCTAGAGAGGCGACGAATTGTCGCCCGGCGGCGGGGCAAGCTGGGACAACCGCTGGTAAAGCTGGTCGTCAAAGGCAATATCGAACATAGGTTCGAGGATAGGAGAGTCTGGCGAAACTGCAAGCGAAACGCGCTGAGTTAGGGGCATTGAACGCTCCGCTACGGCCGCTTATCTGCGGTTTGTCCGAATTGGGTGCCCGAGACCCAGTTTGTCGGGGCTGGCGGTGGTCTAGGGCTCGTTTTCTTGGTGCGGGCATGCCGAATGGCCCGCCGTGGGCGGGCTCAGTGGGGGCGGGTCTACGCCGCCAGCGGGACGGCTCGGGCCTCGCTCAGCGCAGTGGCCAGTCGGGCGAGGATTGTCAAGTCCACATGCAGCCGGACGCGGGGCAGGCGACGGACCCGCAGCGGGTCGAGACCCCATTCTTGCTTGAGTCGTCCGAACTCGCGCTCGACGCCGCCCCGGGTGCGGTAGATCGCCTTCCACCGTTCGGTGGTGCGCGGGATGAGGGTGTGCAGCCGGTCGGCCTTGATCCACACCGATCGGGGAGCGCATCCGCCAGTCGGGCAACGCCACTTCGAGGCGCCCCGCTTGGCGTCGGACCCAGCGAAGGTCCACACGCCGTGCTGACACGACGGCGGCTTATGGTTACCGTTGACGACGTTCACGGTGAGTTTCAGCGGGATGACGGGGCAGATGTCGCGGGACTCGCAGGCCGCATACATGCCGGACCCGTCGTACCCCTTGTCCATGTCCATCGCGCAGGTGCCGGGGGTGAAGCCACGCCGGGTCGCGGTGTCGAGCAGGGACGGCATGTGCTCGTGTTCGGAGTCACTGGCCGTCTCGACCCGCCAGGCGATCGGCAGGTCGGTTTTGGTGCAGATGGCGGCGTGCAACTTGTAGCCGTAGAACCCGCCGCCCTTGCGGGTGGAGATCGCGGACCGGTGTCCCCACGACGCATCCGGGTCGGCGTAGTGGTCGCGGGGTTTGCCGTTGGGCAGGTCACGCATCCCGTTTGGCGTAGGCGGGTAGGTCCGACCGTCGATGGCCACGTTCGCGCCGAGGTCCGGGATGGCCTCACACAGCCCGGTCAGGACACGGTCGAGGCAGTCGGCAAGCGTCGCACTGTGCTCGCGCAGCTTGATCGTGAACCGGTACGCGGCGTGGATGCTGGGCGCGTCACCGAGCACGGCCTGTAGGGCGGCCTGTAGGGCGACGTGCTCACCGACGAGCCTTACGGTGCGCGACCACGTTGGGAGTGCATACACACATGCTTGACGAGCGCGAGCCCCACCATCGCCCGGAGCGGGTAGCCACGGCGTCCCGTCCAACGGGTCTCTTGAAGATCGCTGATTAGCCCCACGATCTCCGGGCTTTTGAGCAACGCGGCGATCTGTGCGGCACCACGGCGCGGTGGTACGTTCCGAACGGCCATCGAGGTTGCACCCTCTTGGTCCAGACCCACGGGCGTTGACGCGTCGCGGGGGTCACCTATGTGCTTTTGTCCCCCTGACTGTATCGACAGGGTCTGACAAAAAGGCGCGCGATAGCCGGGACCAGACTGATACGTTTTAGCTTACTTCTGGCACCTCGATCACTAACGGCAATTTAGGCTGGGGGGGCGGGAACGCCCGCTCGAATAGGTCTTCGAACTCCTCCCGATCGCGCGCGATGCGCATGAGCGTTGTCACCGTGGAGATCTGCCGGTCCAGGTGCGTGTTCCCAGTCCCCTCGGTGAGATGCTGGTGATGCTTCCGGGGGCGCTGCCCCTTGTCGTTAGTCGGGTTCATCTTGTCCAGCTCTTCGAGGACGCATTCGGGTAACTGCTCGTACACGTAGTGCCTGATGAGCTTCCCAACCTGAGGGGTTCTCTTCGACGTGCCGGGGCGGAACTCCCAGCCTTGCAGTCGGTAAATCTCCCGGAAGAAGTCGTTGGGGAACCTGCGCACCCAGGGTCGGAATTCTGCCTGGACGTAGGCCTCCAGGATTCTCTGTAGCTCCTGGCGCGCCCGTACTTCCTGATATCCGGTCGCCTCGTCAACCAATGCGACGATGCCCACGCGGGCCAGTCCTCTGATGAGGATTTCTGCCGCTTTTGCCGTGCTCTGCTGGGTGGACAGGAGAACACCCTCGTTGCGGGCGTCGAGGTACACCTCGCATATCAGGGGAAGTATCTCGGCTCGGTAGCCCACGGATCTCCGGCCGCGAGATGGCCGATATTCGATGGGCTCGTACAATTCTGTCAGTTCCCCGCCGATAAACGGCTGGAGATTAGCCGCGCTGAGAAACGGGGGGCGACCTTCGGTGCGGTCCCGCCGGCCCATGGTGGGTGCTCGATCCAACGCGGTGAGCACAGTGCCTTGGCTGATCACTCGGGTGCCGTCGTCGAGGACGGCGCACTCGATCCGCTTGTCCCCGATGATCAGCTCACCCTCGTGGGTGGCGCTGGCGACTGATCGGCCCCACCGCGCTTCAGCGGCATCACGAGCCACTCTGGACCGCTCGTCTGAACTGAGCCGTGCTGCCCGTGCCCGGCCTCCCTTACTCGCACCGAGCTTGGCGAGCTTGGCACCTGGGCTATCACTCACAGCTTCATCTGACACTTGACTGACTCCTCCTCACATTGAGGGAGCGCAGTCTATGCTTGCCCGTGTACGCATCGCAAGAACGGTCCCATCGGCCCCCTTTTGCTCGGTTGCGTAATGCCTGCTCAGTGGTGATTTCAGGCCCAGTTTTAGGGTACTTTGCTCGCCGTCCCTGCCCGTGCAGGCACGACGGTCTCCCGCGCTGTGCTGAGGAACCCTTCGACACCTGCTGCGATGATCCGGGGACGTGGGCGTCGGTTCACACGAAGGAGTTACCCTGCCCCCTATGGTCATCGATCCTGCGTTGTGGGAGCAGCCGGACGTGCGGACGACATTGGCTGCCCGCGACATCGGAGCGGTGTACCGGACGCTCACGAACCTCGGCATCAACCAGCGCCAGATCGCCACTTTGGTCGGGCAGTCCCAGTCAGAGGTTTCGGAGATCGTCAAGGGTCGGGTGGTCAAGGACTACGGCGTGCTGGAGCGCATCGCTGAGGGGCTTGGGATCCCCCGGGAGCTGATGGGTCTGTCGTGGTACGGCCCAGACGGGGCCAGCGCTTACCCTGGCGGTGTCATGGTCCAACCCCCTGAGGGGGTGACGGATGCGATGCGCCGTCGCGCGTTTCTCGCCGCTGCTGGTGTGGCCATCGTAGGGCAGCCGGTAAAACAGCTCGGCGAAGTCTTGAACCTGCCCGGCCCGCCACCAGCGGAACTGCCGTCCCGTGTCTCCGGTGTCCATGTGACGAAGGTGCGCGACCTCACCCAGAACCTGCTGGCAGCGGCCCGTGTCCACGGCCCGGACCTGGGTCCGAGCAGCGCCGCCGTTGCGTGGGCCGTACCGCTGCTGGATTTACCAGGTCCCGAGTCCGTCACCCGGGCACTGATGTCAGCGGTAGCTGACCTGCACACCGTCGCCGGGTCGGGTGCGTTCGATGCCGGGCTCTATGACCACACCCTCTACCACTACCTCCGCGCGCTGGAGTTGGCCACCGAGGCGGGCGACGCCTACCTCCAGGCACTGGCCCTGACCTACGCGGGACTGGCGACCGAGGAACACGGCCACCCCAACGACGGACTGAAGATGTTCCAGCTTGCGCAGGTCAAGGCGTGGGGTATACCCGATGACCAGGATCGTCGCAACGCCGTTGAGGCCACAGCGCTGGCGTATTCGGTGACCGCTTTGGCCCGGCTTGGACACCAAGAGGCCGCCGCTGCTGAATTGGCCAAATCGCGGCAGCTATGGCATCCCAGCAACCCCTACGGTGACCCGGACCGGGTGGCCGCACTCCTGGAAGCCGAGCGAGGACGCCTGGACGTGGCGGAACCGTTCGCTCGGGCGTCCGTGCGCCGCTGGGAGGGAGGCGCCAGTGAACTCGGACGCACCCACTCCAGAGTCGTCCTGGCCACCATCCACGTCCAGGCGGCCGAACCCGATGGAATCGGACTAGCGCACGAAGCCATCACCGCAGTAAGCAAGCTCAGCTCTGTACGGGCACGGAAACGACTCGAACCGCTGGCCAGCGCACTGGAAACCCAGCGCAGCGGTGACGCCAAAGAGTTGGCCCGGGTGGCGCGGCGGGTAGCTACCGTACGGGTGTAGGCGTGCCAGGGCGCAGACCCCGCGCCGGTCAGTTGGCTGGGGCATCGTCCTGACAGTCGCTACCCCGGTGCTCGGCGCCTGAGCGGTCATCAACGGCGATGATCTTTCGATCTCGGCGGCTCACACCCCTGGTCGGCATCCCCATCGGGGGGCATAATCGAACTCATGTTCGAAACTCCTCGCCACGCTGGCGCCCTCCCACAACATCAACGTCAGGTGCCATACCATCGCGCGGTGCCTGTCTCAGCTCACGACATCGCGGCCGAGCTCCGGACCCGCTACCCGGAGCTGCCGACGAAGAAGTTGCACAAGCTGCTGTATTACTGCCAGGCCCACCACTTGGCCGTCTTCGGCGAGCCCCTGTTCACTGAGGCGATCGAGGCTTGGGACATGGGGCCGGTGGTGGCTGACCTATGGGCAGGTGAGAAGTACGACGCGCCAGCGCCGCCATCCCAGCCGCTCGGCGAGCGTGAGCTGAACACGGTCGGCTACACGCTGAGCCGGTACGGGGCGCTGACCGGAAAAGACCTGGAGGTACTCAGCCACGGCGAGGACCCGTGGCTGACCGCCAACCAGGGACGGAACCCGGGAGGCCACGCCGTCATCAAGCGCGAATGGATCACTGCATACTTTCGCGGCAACGCCAGTACTGAAGGTGAGGAACTAGGCGCGCAGGGCGAAGCGGTGCTGTCGCGGTGGGTCCGGGAGAGCGTCAGGCCGTCGATTGCGCCGGGTCGGCCACTCAGCCGCGAGGAGCTCGTCGTTGAGCTCGACCGGATAGAGTCGGGGCTCGGTAACAGGTGACCAACCTGGGGGGTACACCCTGGAAGCTCGAAAAGTTTCCTGAAACTCTCAATATGTGGATCGGGATCTGTTCCCCGAGTAGTGAGCTTCGGCGCATTGTTAGGACGTGGGTCGTGACACGCTACGAAGATCCCTACGAGGGGATGAGGCGAGAACCGGATATTGACAATCTGTGGTACGGAGTGGTGCCTGGCTCCAACGATGGGCATGACAATGTGGTCGTGTGCTCATACTTCATTTACGAGTCCACTCGCACGGTGCGCTGCGATAATTGCGCCACGTTGTCGCTGCCCGTGCCGTAGGGGCCGCACGTCCGGAGGTGGCCTTACCTGGTGTCCCGGGCGCGCGGTGTCGGTTGGTGGCAGTGATCATGAGGTAACCAAAGATCATCCGTGGGTCAAAACCGGCTGAGGCTCCCAGCACCCGGCGCTGAACTGCAAGAACCGTTTCGCCAGACCCTCATAGCAGATTGGTTCGTCAGCGCGGCCATCTGGCACCTGGCTTCATGAGCGGCGACCGCGCTGACCCACTCGGCCAGCTCCCGGTGGGTCGACGGTGTGCTCGAAGAGGCGGACCGTGGCCTCGTGCAGCTCAGTGATCGCCTCACGGAGCTGCTGCATGGGGTCGCTGCATGGGGTCGCTGGTCGCACCTTGCTGGCTCATCAGTGCCTCCCCCTGTGGCTCGGTGATCAACCGAGCCACTCCGTAAGCGCCTCGCACAAAGTGCGCGCCCCGTCCTCGTCGAGCCGGATCACGCAGGAGCCGGTCACGTGCAGGTCCAGCTCAACGCTGCCATTACACTTGCTGACCAGCAAGTTCGTGTACCCAGTGGGGCCGCCGTGGGTGGTGCAGGTCGCAGGGATCGCACATCGGGTGCTGCCGTTGGTCACCCGGCACCTCCGGCGCAGTCGACGATGATCACAACAGCACCGTCGGCCACCGCGGGCTTCCCGCGGTAGGGCAGTACGCCCTACCGCGCAAGCCGAGCTGACGCTATGGGCGGCGGCCTGTGGCGTTCAGGCGTTGCGCCAGCTCGCGCAACCGCACCGAAGGACGACCCAAGGTCATCAACTCGCCCACGAGCACGCGCGGCAGCTGCTGGTGAGAGGTCCACTCCGGGGCCGCCTGCTCCATGGTGAGCAGTACCGACTCCGCCGCGCTCGTGCGGCCCAGCCGTAGGTGCGCGTGCGCGACGTCGGCCAGGTGGCGCGAGCGCGATACCAGTGGCAACGCTGACTCAGGCGGCATCGTCCGAGCCACCCGCGCCGCAGCCACGTAATCCTCAGTCACGACGAAACAGTCGACGGCCGCCATGACGAAAAGGCCTGGCCCGAACTTGACGTCGTAGTCGCGGCGGTCAGTCCCGGTGCGCTGTGCTACCGCACCAGCTTCGGTGAGAAGTTCCGTTGCCGCCCCGGCTTGTCCCCGCCGGGCCGCGGCGCTCGCCCCGCCCAGCAACAGCCCGCCGTGCACGGACAGATGCGCCGGACTGGCTTGCTGTTGTATGTCCGCGGCGCTGGCGAGGTACACGCGCTC
>JBGSWT010000749.1:0-5755 GCA_041751815.1 Pseudonocardiaceae bacterium | reverse complement strand
TGGCTACCGTCGCCGTGCGGTGTCGCCGGCCACCGGCAGACCGCTCGAGCTCGTCGAGGTCGAGCTGCCCGCCGGCACGGAGATCTCCTACCCCGCCGACGCCTACGCCTTCATCCACCAGCAGATCTGGCTGCTCAAGGGGCGGCTGCGCTTTCGCGAGGGCGACACCGAGCACGAGCTCGACGCCGGCGACTGCCTCCAGCTCGACCCCCCGGCACCATGCTCATTCATCAACCCGACCCGCGAGACCTGTCGCTACCTCGTCGCGCTGATCAAGCGCCACACCTGACCGACGCCCGGTAGGCTCAGCGCGCCATGCGGATCCGGAAACGCATCGCCCTGGTGGGCGTCGCCCTTGCCGCGGCAGCGCCCTGTCCTGCCTGCGACGGCTCCTCGGGGGCAGCGAAGGAATCGCCGGCAGACACGGCCGGCATGGCCCATTGGGCCGGAATCGACCCCCTGAAGGGGCGGGCAGACGTCGAAAAGGTTCGCGGCGGATTCACGTTCACCGAAGGTCCGGTCTGGATCGCGCCGAAAGGTGTGCTCCTCTTCACCGACATACCGGCCGACACCATTCACCAGCTCCAGCCACCCGCCACCATCACTGTCTTCCGGATGCCGAGCGGCAAAAGCAACGGGCTCGGGCTCGACGCGCAGGGGCGACTCATCGCGAGCGAGCACGACGATCGGCGGGTGTCGCGCACCATGGCCGACGGCTCCGTCGTGGCGGTGGCGGCAAGGTCACGCCCTCGGCGGCGCTGCTGGTACGGATGCGGCGGGTCGCGACCCGCAACTCCAGCTGACATCGCGCCAGTCGCTGCTTCGAAAATAAGGTGACCACAACCCGCTCTACACCCGCCGAGTTCGACACGGGCGCTGTCCGAAGCCGCTCCCGCAGCCCTGATGTCGAACTCGGCGCAGGTAGGGCTGTGACGGGCGGCAGCCCGACTCTTTTTCACCCCTCAGGGCGACGCGCAGCGCCTACGGAGTTGGCTCCAGAACGCGCTTAGACAGCGTTCTCGGGGAAGTGGCAGGCGACGTGGTGACCGGGGGCCAGCTCGGCCAGTGGGGGTTCCTGGGTGCGACAGATCTCTTGGGCCTTCCAGCAGCGGGTGTGGAACCGGCAGGCCGGGGGCGGGTTCAGCGGGCTGGGTACGTCGCCGGTGAGCAGGATTCTGCGACTGCCGCTGCGCTGCTTGGGGTCGAGCACCGGTACCGCCGAGAGCAGCGCCACCGTGTAGGGGTGCAGGGGTCGGCTGTACACGGCGTTGCGGTCACCGAACTCGACGATCTTGCCGAGGTACATGACGGCCACGCGATCCGACACGTGGCGCACCACCGAAAGGTCATGCGCGATCAGCAGGTAGGTCAGGTTCAGCTCGTCTTGCAGGTCTTCCAGCAGGTTGAGCACCTGGGCCTGGATCGACACGTCCAGCGCCGAGACGGGCTCGTCGGCCACGATCAGCTTCGGCCGCAGCGCCAGCGTGCGGGCGATCCCGATGCGCTGGCGCTGACCGCCGGAGAACTCGTGCGGATACCGGTTGTAATGCTCGGGGTTCAGACCGACGAGCTGCAGCAGTTCCTGCACCGCTGCCCGCACCCCGCCGGGCGGATCCACGTTCTGGATTCGGAACGGGGCACCGACGATGGTGCCGACCGTGTGCCGCGGGTTCAGCGACGAGTACGGGTCCTGGAAGATCATCTGGATGTCCCGGCGCAGCGGACGCATCCGGCTTTCGGACAGGTGCGTGATGTCGTGCCCGTCGAAGACGATCGATCCGGCGGTCGGCTCGAGCAGCCGGGTGAGCAGCCGCCCGGTGGTCGTCTTGCCGCAGCCCGACTCACCCACCAGCGACAGCGTCTCGCCACGGAGCACCTCGAAGTCCAGCCCGTCGACGGCCTGCACGGCTCCGACCTGGCGTTGCAGTAGTCCCCGCCGGACCGGGAAGTGCTTTCGCAGCCCGGACGCGCTGAGGAGAGCCGGAGCGGTCACAGCTTCGGCCGGATCTCGTCGTCGAGGATGTGCTGCCGGCGTTCGTCGGAGAGGTGGCAGGCAACCAGGTGTTCCGAAGACTGCGCTGACGGTGAAGGCCGCAGCTCGGGCCGGTTGGTGCTCGCCTGCCCCCCGGTCAGCTCGGCGTACGGGCAGCGCGGGTGGAACGGGCAACCGGACGGGACATTGATCAGGCTCGGCGGGCTGCCCGGGATCGGCACCAACCGCTCCGAACGCTCGCGGTCCCATCGCGGCACCGAGCCGAGCAGACCCCATGTATAGGGGTGCTGGGGCGAGGAGAACACCTCACTGGCCGGCCCGTACTCGACGGCTCGTCCCGCGTACATCACCAGGATGTCGTCGGCGAGTTCGGCGACCACGCCCAGGTCATGGGTAATGATCATCACCGCGGAGTTGAACTCGGCCTGCAGGTCGCGGATCAGGTCCAGGATCTGGGCCTGCACCGTGACGTCGAGCGCTGTCGTCGGCTCGTCGGCGATGAGTAGCTGGGGGTTGCACGACAGCGCCATCGCGATCATCGCGCGTTGCCGCATGCCGCCGGAGAACTGGTGCGGGTAGTCGTCGAAGCGCGAGCCCGCCTGCGGGATGCCGACCCGGTCGAGTAGCTCCACGGCGCGGCTGCGCGCGGCTTGCTTGCTGACGTCGTGGTGCAGCCGGTACGCCTCGACGATCTGGCGACCCACCGGGTAGTACGGGTGCATTGCCGACAGCGGATCTTGAAAGATCATCGCCATGCTCCGGCCGCGCAGCTTGCGAACCTGCTCGGGATCGGCCGAGACCAGCTCTTGACCCCCCAGCCAGATCTCGCCGGAGATCCGCGCAGTGCCCGGCTGGTGCAGGCCCATGATCGACAAGCTGGTCACGCTCTTGCCTGAGCCTGATTCCCCCACGACCCCCAGCCGGCGGCCGCGGTCCAGCTGCAGAGACAGCCCGTCCACGGCTTTGACCACGCCGTCGGAGGTCGGGAAGTGCACCCGTAGATCACGCACGTCGAGCAACGGGCGCATCAGTACCGCACCCTCGGGTCGACCACGGCGTAGAGCAGGTCCACGACGAGGTTGGCCGCGATGATGAAGATGCTGCCGACCAGCACCACCCCGAGTACCTTCGGCAGGTCGTTGTTGACCACGGCGTCCACCGAGTACTTGCCGATACCGGGCAGCGAGTAGGTGCTCTCGGTCAGGATCGCGCCGCCGAGCAGCAATCCGAGATCCAGCCCGAAGATCGTCAGGATCGGGGTGAGCCCCGCCCGCAGCCCGTGCTTGAGCACCACGGTGCGCTCCGGGAGCCCCTTGGCGCGGGCGGTCCGGATGAAGTCCTCGCCCATCGTGTCAAGCATGCTCGCCCTGGTCAGCCGCGCGTAGCCGGCGGCGTAGAGGAACGCCAGCGTGATCCACGGCAGGATCAGGTTGTATGCCCAGCGCAGCGGGTTCTCCTCGATGGGGACGTAGCTGCCGCCCGGAGCCGTGATACCCAGCCCGTAGCTGAAGATCGACAACGCCAGCAGCCCGGTGAAGAAGATCGGCAGCGAGACGCCGGCCAAGGCGACGCCCATCGCCCCGCGGTCGAAGATACTGCCCCGGCGCAGCGCGGAGACCACACCGGTGGACACACCCGCGACCAGCCAGATCAGCGCCCCACCGGCGGCGAGCGACATCGTCACCGGCAGCCGGTCGATCAGGTCGGGCAGCACCGGGTTCTGGGTGAGGAAGGAGTACCCGAAGCACGGCGCGGGGCAGTGCACCGTGGTCGGGCCCGTGCTGTAGTCCGCGCCGAGAACCAGGCCCTTGAGGAACCGGCCGTACTGGACCCAGATCGGGTCGGTGAACCCGAGCTTCTCCGCGATTTCCCGGATCACCTCGGGTGCGGCGGTCCGGCCGACGTAGCGCGAGGCGAGATCTTCCGGCGTGGCCCCGGCCAGCCGGGGCACCAGGAAGAAGACCGCGAACGTCGCCGCGGTGACGATCAGCAGCAGGATCACCGCCGCGACCATCCGTCGAACGATGTAGATGCCCATCGGCGTGGACCTACTTCCGCGTGGTGCCCAACGCCAGGTAGTCATACATCTGGAATCCGTCGGTGATGAATACGTTGGTCAGGTTCGGCGGCCGGTACAGCAGGCCCTTGGCCCAGATGCCGGGCAGGACGAACGCATTCTCCATCACCTTCCGGTCGATGCCGCCCCAGATCTGCTCCCGTGCCGCCGGGTCGGTGGTCACCAGCGCCTGGTCGAGCAGCTGGTCGATCGCCGGGTCCTTGATCCCCGGGTTGGTGTTGCCTCCGGTGGCCCGGATGACCCGGCTGTCGACGAGCTGGGCGAGGAACCCGTAGCCGTCGGGCCAGTCCGCGCCCCAGCCGTTGACGATCAGGCCGAGGCCGTTGGACTTCGCGAAGTCGGGCTTGCCGGCGTACAGGCGCAGGTAGTCGGTCAGCGGGTATGGCTTGATCTCCAGGTTGATCCCGGCCCGCGCCAGTGACTGCTGCAGTGCCTCGGCGGTGGCCTTCTCCTTGGGCCGCTCGGCGCGATAGGAGATGCCGGTGGTGAAGCCGTCGGGCTGGCCACACCGGGCAAGCTCGTCGCGGGCCTTGGCGATGTCGCCCGCGTTGTTCGCCGACGGGTAGAGGTCGAACCTTTCCGCGCCGGGGATCACCGGCGGCAGGATGTTGGTGGCGATCTCACCGCCCGTCGCGCCGCCGTAGGCGCGCTGGTAACCGGTCCGGTCGGCGGCATACAGCACGGCGTTACGGCAGTGGATGTTGTCCAGCGGCGCGACGTCGGAGTTGAGCGCGGTGTACCACAGCCGGGCGACGAGCGCGGAGTCGGTGTTCGCGCGCAGGCCCTGGTCGGCGAGGATCCGGCCCTGCGCCGACGGCCCGACACCGGTGCCCTCGATCGAGACGTCGAGATCACCGGAAACGAGCCGGTTGTCGACATCGTCGGCGTTGACGTTCAGATCGACCGTGATCCGGTCGGGCAGCGCCCGACGGTTCGGGTCGGTGGCCGGGTCCCAGTGGGGGTTGCGGACCATCGTGAAACTCTTGCCCAGCTCGTTGGTCTCGAACATGTACGGGCCGGTCGAGACCACGTGCTCCTTGTACTTCGATCCGGTGTCCTTGGCTTGGGGCACCGGCATGGTGGCCGGCGTTTGCGCGAGGTAGTCGAAACCGCTGAACGGCGTGCGGAGCCGGAAGACGATCGTCCGGTCGTCTGGGGTCTCGATCGCCTTCAGGCCGAGCTTGTCCGGGTCGGGGTCGGAGTACGGGCTGGTGTAGCCCTGCAGGTCGAGGACGTCGTTGAAGTACGTCGGCCCATTGGGGAAGGTCGTCTTGTCCAGCGACCGTTCGACGGCATACTTGACGTGCTTGCTGGTGACGGGTGTGCCGTCCTCGAACTTGACACCCTGGCGCAGGGTGTAGGTCCAGGTCTTGGCGCCGTCGCTGGAGCGGCCCAGCGACTCGGCGAGGTCGGGCACGAGCGTTGCGCCCTGCTGGCCCGGTGCCGACGTGAACATCACCAGGGCTCGTCCGTAGTTGCGGATGAAGTTCCAGGAGTAGGCGTAGTACGTGTCGGCCGGGTCCAGGGAGTCCCAGTCGCCGCCGTTTGCGAACCGCAGGGTGCCGCCCGTCGCGTCCGAGGGATTATGGATTCCACCGGAGGCACCGCTGCCAGCGGTCCCGCCGCCGGACGTCGGCCCGCCGCACGCGGCCAGCACCAGCGCGGCAGCCAGCACCAGCGCGGCA
>JBGSWT010000748.1:0-3591 GCA_041751815.1 Pseudonocardiaceae bacterium | reverse complement strand
GGGGAGACCCACGATGTGGCGAGGCCGCCAGCTTTTGGAGTGAGCGTTATGCAGTTGAGATCAAGATCAGCCCATGACGCCATCCGGAGGATCTGACAGACAATCCAGTCCACCGCGATACCGTCCCGCCGTCCCGGCCGTTCGTCGCGCCACCCGGGCTCCGATCGGGCATCTCTCCCTAACAGTGTCGCGGAACTCACCCCGTTATCGGCGTGCGCTGCGCCCAGCGGACGCACAAGGACAGGTAAACGGCACACGCTGATTGGCAGGGCGCAACAGGGTAGTGCGCTCGCGCCGTGCGGTGCCCCGCTCGGCGCTATCGAGTCGGTCGAGCACGGGACTGAACCCGGATTGTTGAGAATCCACCACCTCATGATCGGCCGTCGCCGCCGTGGGGTTGTCCAGCAGCCCATCCCCATGCGGGGCCGCTCGGCACGGGCCCGCGCCGCCACCCGCGCACGGACAGCGGCATGAGCGGATAGGGGAAAGATGTCAGTCGTCACTCCCATTATTTAGTAGTTGGTGGTTTCTTCGTTATTAACGGTGTCTGGTCGGTTGAGATCGCTGCGATGGCCAGCAGGTTGGCCAAGGCGCGCTCGGCAGTGGTGGGGGGGCATAGAGTGCTCACGAGATTGGCGAGACGGATCCCGTCATCGGCGTCGACTAGGCGAGTGATCTCGGGCACGGTGGTGGGTAGCGCCGATGTATCAGGACCGCTGGTGTTGCTGCGGAGCTCGCTGGATAGCGCCCCGAGGGTTCTGGTGAGTTCATTTGTGTTGCCGGTGAGGTGGTTAAGGAGCGACGCGGTGAGGAGGTGGGCGTGTTGCTCGGCGCGGTTTCCGGTGGTGCGGGACAGGTAATTGGCGAGGTTGTGGTGCGCTGTGGCGATCTCGCGCGGGTCTGGGCGGACGTAGCAGAGGCTCAGCGAGGTGCGCTGGAGGTCGACGGCTTCCGCGGGGCGGTCCCGTTTGTCTTCCACGTCGGCGCGGGCGCCGTAGACCACAGCGAGTTGCGTGGTGTCACCGGCGGCATCAAAGGCTTCTTGGCAGTCACGCAGTAGTTGGTTGGCGTCGGCTAGCCGACCAAGGCGCAGCAGTGGGAGGTAGTCGTTGAACCGGGTGCGGGCGCTCTCCTGGGAGCTGGCACCGCGCCGCCGCTGGGTGATGGTGATCTCGTCGTTGAGGTCGAGCGCGTCGTCCCAGCGCTTCAAAGCCACCGCGGACGAGCGGCCAATATCGAGAACGCCTTCCCGGGCGTTCCACGGGTTCACGCGGTCGTTGTCGGCGCGCTGGTCGGGCAGCTCGGCCATCCGGGCCCGCAACGCGGGTAACTCGAGGAGGACCTGCTCGTGGTGGCCGAGCAGATGGAGTATCTGCAGCCGTCGGCCTTGATCGCTGAGTTGGGTCCAGAACCCGAACCCGGCCTGGCTGGTGTGCTCGATCTTCCGGTCGGCCAGAGTGAGAGCCTCACCAAGCCTGCCCTGGTCCCGCAGCAATGTGACCAACTCACCAGCAGTGGTGGAGGCAAGGGTGTATTCGCCGTCGGTCGTGGCCTGCTCGTAGGCGCGGCACAGCAAGATTTCGGCCTCACCCGGGTCCACTTTTCGGAGAGCGGTGCCGAGCACGACGAGATCTTTGAGCGAACCGGTGGCCTCTGCGATGCGCCGCAGCAGGGGAGCGGCAGCAAGCGAGGTGACCGGGGAGTAGCCCTGCTGGATCAGGGCACGTTCGAGCAGACAACTGGCGGCGTCCCAGTCGTGTTGGCGCAGTAGATAGCGGGCGGCGGCCAGGCTGGCCCGCGCCCTGAATTGGGTGGTGTTCGTGCCGGTTTGCTGCAGCTCAATCCCCCAGCCACCGGCGACAGCGGTCCACCATGCGGCCAGTTGCGCGTCGACCGCGGTTGTGACCGGCTCCGGCGTCACCGTGTGGATGGCCTCGGCGATGCCGGGGTGGATCCGGTAGCGCACGGGTTCGTTCGGAGCGGCGAGATCATCGGTTGCATCGATGGAGATCAGTGCGGCACTGACCAGCGCAGCGATCAACGAGGCAAGTGGTAGTGGTTCACCGGGCTGGTTCAAGCGCCGCCACAGGGCAGGCCAGTTCGCGCCGGCAACGGCCATGCTTCGGTCGGTCTCCTCAGTCCGGCACAGCGCTTGCAACAGCAACCGCGCCGGGGCCGCCAGCGTCGCGGCGACGGTGATGATCCATGAGGTGAAGGTTTGCATCAACTGCTCAGCGTCCAGCCTGGTGCCACCCCCGGTGACAAACACCGCCACCGCTGTCCCGTCCACCGCTGCTTCGATCTCAGCCAGCTGGTAGGCCAGCCGGGGCGGATCGGCTGCGGCTGCGTCGGCGAGCTCCATCAGTTGGGGATGACCCTGGGCCAAGCTGAGCACACCGCGGCCCAGCACGGTGTGCAGCAATGCGCGCAGGTTAGGCAGCCTCCGGATCAGCCATAGGGCCTCGTCCCGGGACAGGGCGGACACCGGCTGGATCAACACCGTGTCGAGATTCAGCCCGACCGGCACGATTCGGCTGGTCAAAATCACACGCGACGGCCCCTGATGCCCGGTGAGCGCGCCGATCAACGGCGCCCAGCGAGAGTCGCGCCACTGGCCATCCGGCGTGAGCACGCTGTCGAGATTGTCCAGGACAAGCAGCAATCCCGCGTCAGCGAAAACGGTGGCGAGGAAGGGCAGGAAGCGTTCCAGACGCTGCCGGGTGGCGATCTCCTCGACCATCGCGAACCCGCAATCCCCCAATTGCGCGTCCAATGCCACCGCCAGCAGGCGCAGCGCATCGCCGAACTGGTCCGGATCACTGGACGCGGACCAAAACGCCAACGCGCCGAAACCATGCTCGCGACGATAGGCCAGCTCCACCGCGCAGGTGGTCTTGCCCACACCGGCGATCCCATGAAACACCACCGCGGTACGCCCGGAACCTGGGGCCAACGCGGTACCAGCCGCAACCATCATCTCAGCACGGCCGACAAACCGCATCGGCTCGCCCGGGAACCGGGCCATCACCTCGGCAGTAGGGCTCAAAACCGGCTGTGTCTCGGCAGTGGGGTCAAAGACCGGCTTCTCCACCGAAGGCTCCGGGGACAGCTCGATCGCCGAGACCCACAGCCTGTTCAGCTGCGTCACCCGTGCAACGAAGAGCGCAAGCGGGATCGACCCCAGGACCCAGGTGAGGATCCCGAGCACGATCACTGCGGTCGTCACCGGGACCTCCAAAGCGATGGCTGAGAGCCGCCGAGAGACCCCCCTAGGTAGCCCGGCACATACCTCATCTGTCAGATCGAGCCGCTGGCCGAGGCCACACCGATCATGACCACCGCCCTGAAACGTTGCCCATCAGAACCACTATCTGGCTGAGCCTGTTACAGGAATGATCGCGACAGATCGCCAGGCGTAACCAAGGATCAAGACCAACCACTCGGACGAGGGACCATACTCGCGATTGTCATCGTCTGCACTGTTTGTTGGTTAGGTAGGTGGCGCAGGTGTCGGCGCTGGCGCGGCGGGCGGGTTTCGGGCCTGCTTTGGTGGCGGCGCATCTGATGGCGCCGGCGACGCGGGTGGCGCCG
>JBGSWT010000747.1:0-4796 GCA_041751815.1 Pseudonocardiaceae bacterium | reverse complement strand
GCTGCTGGCGGCTCGTGCGGCGAGCACCCGGGAGGAGCGTGCCCGGCGCCTGCTGGAGATCGACGAGAAATACCAGGCCCGGCACGAGATCCGCCCGTTCCGGCTGCACGCCGTGCTGGTCCCAGGATGGCGGGTGCCGGTCGACATCCGCCGCGGGCCACGTCGCTACCCGTTCGCCTTCGACTGGCTCGCCGCGTTGGGCGCCTTCGCCGAGGAACGCTGCCCGCACTGCGACGCGGCCGCACCGCTGTCCGCAAGCAAGGCCCGACTCGGCTGCCTGACCTGCCTGCCCGGTACAGCGCTGCACGCGGTCCCGGCCCCCGCATGAGGCTGACCGGTGACCCTGTTGGACACCACCGGCAGCAGCGTGGAGACCTCCGCGCAGGACGTCTGCAACTGGCTCGCGCAGCTCACGTGGTAACAGCGGCGCCGGGACTGGCGACCGGTAGTCCGAGGGCTTCGGCGGCACCGAGCAGGCACTTGTGGTAGCTGACGAATGCGGTCAGCCGGCCGCCGAACACGGCGTGCGCGGTGGCGAGATGGATGGCGCCCAGCGAGCGCAGCTCGGGGGATTCGTAGCCGGCTGCCGTCGTACGGACGAGCTCATCGATCTCGTACCGGGCGATGTGCTCAAGTAATGCCGGTACGGCGGCGAGCAGCGCAGGTTCGGTTCGCCAAAGGGCACGCGGCAGCTCAACCTCGGCCAGTGCCGAGGTGACCAGCGTCGTGCTGGCTCGCCTGTCGAGCCAGTCGGCCAGGGCATCACTCGCCGGCTCGCGGCGGATCAGCTTCATCAGCGCCGCGGTGTCGAGGTAAATCATCAGTAGCGTTCCTCGTCCCGCAGCTCACGTATCAACTCACCGGGCCTCATGGTCGGTCCTGATCGACCCGGTGGGTCGCGGCACCGGCCCTCGGGCCGTAGCTGGGCGCAGCTTGCCGGACGCGATGAGATCGGCCAGCGGGTGCGGCTGGTCTGGGATCAACCGGGCGATGATCGCGCCTCGTTCGGTAATGTCGATTTCCTCACCACGCTTGACCCGGGCCAGAACACCGGCGGTGTTCTGATTGAGTTCGCGAACGGGCACTTCGCTCATGCCTGGCAATGGTAGTACATTATGGTACTACCACCCTGGACGGACTGTCGGTGTGTAGATCGGGGCAGCGACGTGCACAATAAAACTTGTGGCGCGCTCCGCGAGCTGTCGGACGCGCTGCCTGCGACGCCAACACCACCGATGAGGAGCGATGGCCGACCACGAGCCCACGACGGATGTCGCGTGCGGTGATCCGGAGCTGTCCGAGGAACTTCGTGACGCGCTGGTGCTGCTGCATGACCGCAGCGACAACGACAACTTCCGCGCCCTGGTCGATGATCTGCTGGCCGGACGGTGCAGCCTTCTGGAGGCTTCGGGCACCGCAGCGTTCAGCGATGTGGTCTTCGCGCGGATCGCCCAGGAGTTCAGTGAGCTGACCGAGGACGAGAAGCGCAACCTGACCGGGCAAGCCGAGCCATCCGCATCATCCGACGCAACAGGCTCCTGCGGTATCCCCTGTGCCGGCTGCACCAGCATCTGCGCGATTTCCAGGGACAGCGGCTCCCGCTGACTCGCGCGGGCGAAGCGATGATCTTGAGTGCGCTCGACCATTGTGCGCGGTAGGGTGCTTGCGCGGCTGTATAGCGCTACCGCTATGGGGTAGCTATGGTAGTGCTGTGGGCGAGACGATCAAGCAGGCTGAGCTGCGTAACAACAATGCGGAGATCATGAGGCGGGTGGCCGCCGGCGAGTCCTTCACAGTGACGGTGCATGGCCAACCAGTCGCCGACCTGGTTCCGCACCAGCGGCTGAGCAGTGGCAGGAGGCGTCTGGTTCCCGCGGCCGAGTTCGATGCGGCGCTCGTCGCGTTGGCCCCGCTCGACGTGGAGCAATGGAAGCGGGACCTTCGGGAGGCAGACGACGTCTTTGGTGACGACCGGCCGACGGACCCCTGGGATGAGGTCCGCACGAAGTGACCGGGCCTACCGAGCGCAGGGTGCTCCTCGACACCTCGGTCATCATCGACCCGCCGTCGCGGGGCACGGCTTCCTTTGCTGATCTGGTGAGTGTCAGCGCTGTCACTGTGGGCGAACTGCACTATGGGGTGGGTGCCAGCATGGACCCGATCGAGTAACTGCACCGCAGGCAGAGATTGCGGCTCCTGCTCGACACCTACGAGGTCTTACCGTTCGACGCCGAGGTGGCCGAGTTCTACGGCCTCCTTGCCAACGTTGTTCGTCAGGCGGGGCGAAATCCCCGTCCGCGCCGGATGGGTCTCCTGATCGCCGCCACTGCCGTTCGGCATGGGTTCTCCCTCGCAACCCGCAACAGTGCGGACTTTCGCCATCTGGAGCGAGTCCTCACCGTGGTCGACGTGTAATCAGGCGGCGAGCCCGAAGCGCTGTTGCAGGATGCAGGTGCTGACGATTCGCAGGACGACGCCTTCGAATGCGGCCCGGCCGGCCGGTTCCATCGCGGCCATCTGATCCATCAATCCGCGAACCCGGCACGGGTCGAAGAAAGGCTGATCCTCCATGGCGCGGGAGCGCAAGGTGTCCTGGTAGAACACGGCGAGGGCGTCGTCGTTGTCGCGGCTGGGGGGCGACAGGAACGGGTGTTTCTGGCGGTCGTACACCTCGGGTAGCACGCAGTCCCGGACGGCTTCGCGCAGCACATGTTTCTCCCGCAGCCCGCGGATCTTGTGGTG
Organism: Pseudonocardiaceae bacterium; assembly: GCA_041751815.1. Classification (GTDB taxonomy): domain Bacteria; phylum Actinomycetota; class Actinomycetes; order Mycobacteriales; family Pseudonocardiaceae. The sequence continues at coordinate 2,054 of JBGSWT010000747.1, read as the reverse complement.
TACCGGGATCTGGGCGGCGTACTCCGCGACGCGGTGGTCGAGGAAAGGCACCCGGCCTTCGACCGAATGCGCCATCTCCATACGGTCACCGAGGACCGTCAGGATGAAGTTGGGCAGCACTGTCCGAGTCCAGATGTAAAGCGCCTGGTTGAGCGGGTCGCGGCCGGTGAGGCGGCGGCGCACGTCGAGGGTGTCGAGCAGGTCGGTGTAGGGGTCAGCGCGCAGCCCGGCCTCGAGGTACGCATCGGTGAAGAAGGGATACATTTTCCCCGCCAGGGTGGAGAATGCCTCGACCGTCGATGGGGTCCAGCCCAGGCGCACAGTGAACGCGTCCAGCCCTGGGGCCGGCGCGCCGTCTGCGGTGAGCAGCCCACGCGAGACCTGATTGGTCGCCTCCAGTTCGGCGAGCAGTTTTTCGATGTCCTCCGGTGGCTGCTGCTCGGCGTTGTGCAGCAGCAGATCCCGGCGAAACGCCGGGTAGCCGCCGAGGATCTCGTCGGCGCCCTCGCCGGTGAAGACGACCTTGATGCCCGCGTCGCGCACCGCCCGGGACAGCAGGTACTTGGCGACACCGTGACCGTTGAAAACGAGCGTCTCCGCGTGCCACAGCGCGTCGGGGAACGCTTCGGCCAGATCACGCTGGCTGACGGGCACCGGCACGAACGTGGCGCCAAGCCATTGCGCGGTCTGCTGGGCCAGCCGCTCCTCGTTGTAGAGCTCTTCCCCGAAGACGATCGTGAATGCCCGGATCGGACGGCTCAACTTCCGCTGCGCCAGGCCCAGCACCGCGCTGGAATCGATCCCGCCACTGAGGTAAGAGGCCACCTCGACGTCGGCGACGAGCCGCTGCGCCACGGCGTCGTCAAGGGTCTCCCGGAATCCGGCGACGATCTCGGCATCCGAACGGCGGTCGGCGGCGAGGACTTCGCGGCTGGGGTAGTCGGTGTCCCAGTACTGCCGGATCTCCACCTGGCCGTCGCGGGCGACCAGCACGCAGCCGGGGGGCACTGCCCGGATGCCGGCGAACAGGGTCCGATCCGCGGTCCGCACACCGTGACACTCGGCGAAGAACGCCCCTGCGTCCCAGCGCGCCGGTGCCCCCAGCGCCAGCAGCGCCTTGATCTCCGACGCGACGAAGACGTTGCTGCCGTGGACGGTGTAGTACAGCGGCTTGACGCCGAAACGATCGCGCACTGCGATCAGGCAGCGCCGCCGCTGATCAGCGATCACGACCGCGAACTCCCCGCGCAGCTGGTGCACGAAGTCGCCGCCCAGCTGCTCGTACAGATGCAACGCGATCTCGCTATCGGAGTCGGTGGCGAAGTGCCGGTCTTGCTCCTGCAGTGTGCTGCGGATAGCCCGGTAGCCGTAGAGCTCGCCGTTGACCACGCAACGCACCTGACCATCCTCGTTGACCAGCGGCTGGTTACCGTTGGCCAACCCGATGATGCTCAGCCGCACGTGGCCGAGCATCATCCGGCGGTCAGCCGAGCGCCACCAGCCAGTGTGGTCCGGTCCGCGGTGCCCGATCGACGCGAGCGCGGCCGCGATGCGCACCCGCGTCAGGTTCGGCTCAGCGAGCAGCGCTCCGATCAGACCGCACATCGGCTGACCTCCTCGGGTCCTCCTCCAGCGGCGCCCCGTCCGCAGCACCACGAGAATCAAGAGGCGGTTGAGCCCTCCCTGGATACATCAGCGGCGGATTCAGTCTCGGCGTCCTCGATCGCGAGCGCGACGGGCCCGGAGGTGGGTCGCCGACAGAAGTTCTGGTCGAGCACCGCAGCGATCTGGCTTGCAGCGTCGGCCACCGCGGCGACGAGTTGGTCGCTTTCCTCCAGACGGCAGGTGGCGCGCTCGAAGCGATAGCAGAGCAGCCTCCAGGCACCTCGACAGTGCCGCGGTCCGGCATGCGCATCGGAGAGGTGGCGGCCTACCTCGGTGTGCGTACCTCTGCCCTGCGGGTATGGGAGTCCGCCGGCCTCCTGACTCCACGGCGTGATCCGGGCACCAGGTACCGCCGCTTCAGCTCGTCCGACGTCCGAGACGCACGAATG
>JBGSWT010000746.1:0-1593 GCA_041751815.1 Pseudonocardiaceae bacterium | reverse complement strand
GATCGCCGAGGAGATCGACGTGGTGGGCGGTGAACTCAACGCGTTCACCGACAAAGAGCACACCTGCTACTACGCGCACGTGCTGGACTCGGATCTGGAACTGGCCGTGGATCTGGTGTGTGACGTGCTCGGTGACGCGCTTCTCGACCCTTCCGACGTGGACCTTGAGCGTGGTGTGGTGCTCGAGGAGATCGCGATGCGCGACGACGACCCGGAGGACTTGCTGGACGACGAGTTCTGCGCTGCGCTGTTCGGCCTGCATCCACTGGGTCGCCCGGTGCTGGGCACCGAGGGGTCGGTCACCGGGATGACTCGCGAGGCGCTGCACCGCTTCTACCGGCGGTGCTACACGCCGGAGCGGATGGTGCTGGCGGTGACCGGCAACGTCACCCATCGTGCGGTGCTGGCTGCGGTGCAGGATAGCTTTTCCCATCACCTGACCGGTGTGGCGCAACCGGTACGTCCGCGCCGAGGCCAGGCTGTCATCACCGGCGGTCGTCGGCTGGCCGTCTGCAACGACCATTCCGAACAGGCCCACCTCATGGTGGGGGTGCCGGCCCTGGACCGGCACGATGACCGGCGCACGGTGCTGGGCGTGCTCAACGCCGCGCTGGGCGGCGGGATGAGTTCCCGGCTGTTCCAGCAGGTGCGCGAGCGGCGCGGATTGGCGTACTCGGTGTACTCCTCGGTGGCCTGTTACGCCGATACCGGAAGCCTGTCGATCTATGCCGGATGTTCCCCGCAACGGCTGGGTGAGGTGGCGGCAGTGGTGGGTGAAGTGCTGGACTCGGTTGCCAGGGACGGTCTGTCCGACGCCGAGCTGGCCCGTGGCAAGGGGCAGTTGCGCGGTGGTCTGGTACTGGGTCTGGAGGATCCGGGTTCCCGGATGACCCGGATCGGCAAGGCCGAGCTGCACCACGGTGAGCACCGCACCGTCACCGAGGAGCTACGACGGATCGACGCGGTGACCATGAGCCAAGCCACCGAGCTTGCTCACGAGTTTCTGCGCCGACCGATCACTGCCGCTGTAGCAGGTCCCTATGCGCATGCTGAGGAGCTGCCTGGTGAGGTTGCGGAGCTGATCGCATGACCCCCGGGGAGCACGCCCGCTCAGCGGAGAACCCGATCCGGGTTGGGGTGCTCGGAGCTCGTGGCCGGGTGGGCACCGAGGTGTGCAAGGCCGTGGACACCGCTGACGATATGGAACTCGTCGCCATGGTCGACGCGGGTGACTGGATGTTCAACGTCGCCGACGCAGGAGCCGAGGTGGTCGTCGACTTCACCCACCCCGACGTGGTGATGGACAACGTGCGGTTCTGCGTGGACCAGAGCATTCACGCGGTCGTGGGCACCACCGGCTTCGATGACACCAGGCTGGCCCAGGTCCGCGAGTGGCTCGCGCCCAAGCCCGACCTCGGTGTGCTGATCGCCCCCAACTTCGCTATCGGGGCGATCCTGTCCATGCGCTTCGCCGCGATGGCCGCCCGGTTCTACGAATCGGTGGAGGTGGTGGAGTTGCACCACCCTCGTAAGGCCGACGCTCCTTCCGGCACCGCAGCCCGCACCGCGGCGCTCATCGCGGCCGCCCGGGCC
>JBGSWT010000745.1:0-4615 GCA_041751815.1 Pseudonocardiaceae bacterium | reverse complement strand
GCCGTGGGCGACCAGGTCCCGCAGCACCGGTACCACCCGCGCGATCTCGGTGGACGCATCGACACGCTGCGCCCCCGGGCGCGTCGACTCACCCCCGACATCGACCAGGTCGGCACCCTGCGCGCGCAGCGCCAAGCCGTGCGCCACGGCGTCGTCGTGGTCCAGGTACCGCCCCCCGTCGCTGAACGAGTCGGGCGTGACGTTGAGAATCCCCATCACGGCACAGCGGCCGGGATCGGGAAGCGCCGGGTGCACGATCATCTCCGCATCATCAGTTGCAGCACCTCGGCGCGGGATGACGCGCTGGTCTTGAACAGCCCTCGGACGGCTGACGTGGTGGTGATCGATCCCGGCATGCGGACGCCCCGCATCGCCATGCACAGGTGCTCAGCCTCGATCACGACGATGGCGGCCTGCGGTTGCAGCCTCCGCACCAGCGCGTCGGCGATCTGCGAGGTGAGCCGCTCCTGCACCTGCGGGCGCTTGGCGTAGAGATCGACCAGCCGGGCCAGCTTGGACAGCCCGGTCACCCTGCCCTGGGCGTTGGGGATGTACCCGACGTGCGCCGATCCATGAAACGGCACCAGGTGATGCTCGCACTGGCTGTACATCGGGATGTCCCGCACCAGCACGAGCTCGTCGTGTCCCTCGTCGAAGGTGCGCTCCAGCACCGCATCGGGATCCACGAACAGGCCGGCGAACATCTCCTGATATGCCCGCGCGACGCGCGCTGGAGTCTCGCGCAACCCCTCCCGATCCGGGTCCTCACCGCAAGCGATCAGTAGTTCGCGCACGGCTGCCGCAGCACGGGCGTGGTCGAAGGTCCGGCGCGAGCCCACGCCCGACTGTGTGCCGGGCCGGGCCACGTCGGCCTCGGAATCGGAATCGACGGTGCTCGTCATTGCAGGGACGGTAGCTGCCTGGGCCGGGTATCTCAGCGATCCCCGTCCCGCGGGCGGCGACCACCGTCCTCACCACCGAACCAGAAACCCGACTGGTCGTCTGAGCGCGCTTCGGGCGGCTCGGCCGACGGGCCCTGTGTTGGCTGGGAGGGGTGACCGCTGGGCGGTGCGGGTCGCCAGGCCGGAGTGGGCGGTTCCGTGGCCGGACGCCACCCCGGCGGTGCGCCATAGTTCGGCGGACCGGAGCTCGGCGAGCTGCTCGGCCCCGGTGGCGGGCCACCCGGCTCTCTCGGCGACGGTGGGTACGGCCGGGGATAAGGGAGTCCGACCTGTGGGGAACCCGGCTTCGGATGCCCAGGCACCTCACCGTTGACTTCCCCCGCCGGGCGGTTTTGACCCGAGATATGGGGCCCTGCACCGTTGGGACCGGGCTCACCTGGAGCACCGTGCGGTGGGCCACCGAGCACGTCACCCGCACCCGGCAGCACACCCACGGGGGTGGGCTGCGGTTCAGATAGCGGCGGCCACGGCTCCCCCCGCTCTTTGGCCAGTTCTCCAGGGGTCTTTATCGGTGGCTTGTCCGAAGGGGTGCGGCCGCCGAAGTCGTTGAACGCGGTGATCCGCGGTCGCTTCTCCACCCGGTCGAAGACCCGCTCAAGGTCCTTGCGATGGAGCGTTTCCCGGTCCATCAGCTCCACGACCAGTTCATCGAGGATGTCTCGATAGGTGTTGAGAATATCCCAAGCCTCGGTGTGCGCGGCCTCGATGAGCGCCCGCACCTCCTCGTCGATCTCGTGCGCGACCTCGAGGGAGTAATCCGGCTGACGGCCCGCGGAGCGGCCGAGGAACGGGTCACCCTGCTCGTGGCCGTATTTCACCGCACCGAGCCGGGCGCTCATCCCGTACTCGGTGACCATCGCACGGGCGATCTTGGTGGCCTGCTCGATGTCCGAGGACGCCCCGGTGGTCGGCTCGTGGAACACCAGTTCCTCCGCCGAACGTCCGCCCAGCGCGAACACCAGCCGGGCGATCATCTCGGACCGCGTCATCATCTGCTTGTCGTCCTCGGGCACCACGAGCGCGTGCCCACCGGTGCGGCCGCGGGGCAGGATCGTCAGCTTGTACACCGGATCGATGTCGGGCATCGCCCAAGCAGCCAACGCGTGCCCACCCTCGTGGTAGGCGGTGATCTTCTTCTCCCGCTCGGAGATGAGCCGGTTCTTGCGGCGAGGACCGCCGATCACCCGGTCGACCGCCTCCTCCAGCGCGGCGCCGTTGATCAGCGTGCCGCCCTCCCTGGCGGTGAGCAACGCGGACTCGTTGATCACGTTGGCCAGATCGGCTCCGGAGAAGCCGACGGTGCGCTTGGCCAGCCCTTGAAGGTCGACGTCGGTATCGAACGGCTTGCCCTTGGAGTGCACCTCAAGGATGGCCCGACGGCCTTGGATATCCGGCGCGGAGACCGGGATCTGCCGATCGAAGCGACCGGGGCGCAGCAACGCGGGGTCCAGGATGTCCGGGCGGTTGGTCGCGGCGATGAGGATGATGCCGCCGCGGGCGTCGAACCCATCCATCTCGACCAGCAGCTGGTTGAGGGTCTGCTCGCGCTCGTCGTGTCCGCCGCCGAGCCCGGCGCCGCGCTGCCGGCCCACCGCGTCGATCTCGTCGACGAAGATGATGCATGGCGAGTTCTGCTTGGCCTGCTCGAACAAATCCCGGACGCGGCTGGCACCCACACCAACGAACATCTCGACGAAGTCCGAACCGGAGATCGAGTAGAACGGCACACCGGCCTCGCCGGCCACGGCCCGGGCCAACAGCGTCTTGCCGGTGCCGGGAGGGCCGTAGAGCAGCACGCCCTTGGGAATCTTGGCGCCGAGCGCCTGGTAGCGGGCGGGGTTGGCAAGAAAGTCCTTGATCTCCTCCAGCTCCTCGACGGCCTCGTCCGCACCCGCGACGTCGGAGAAGGTGGTCTTGGGCATGTCCTTGGTCAGCTGCTTGGCCTTGGACTTGCCGAAGTTGAGCACCCGGTTTCCGCCACCCTGGGCGTTGTTCATCATCCACAGCAGCAGCAGGAGCAGCAGGCCCAGCGGGATGAGATAGATCAGCACCTGGAACAGCAGCGACTGCTGGGTGACCTTGGTGTCCCAACCTTGCCCGATCTGTGACTCGCGCAGCGCCGTGGCGATCTCATCGGTGCTCTGCGCCGGGTACTGGGTGAGCACCTGGGTGCCCTCGATGCCCTGAACCGGGCTCTCCAGGGTGAGGCGAAGCCGCTGCTCCTTGTCCTCGAGGGTGGCCTGCTGGACGTTGCGCGAGGTGAGCTGCTCCAACGCCTGCGAGGTAGTGATCTTGGTGTATCCGCGGGTGTCGTCGAGGAGGAAGCTGAATGCGAAGTAGAGCAGCAGCCCGGCCACGACCCACAGCAACGGGTTGCGGAGTAATTTCTTGCGATCCATTCGGCTACGGCCCTCGGCGGCCTCAACCCTCCTGAGCTGATGTCGATGGCAGTGATCCACTGTCCAAGGACACTGCAGGACAGCGGAGCACTCCCGTTCGATCCACCCTACCGGGCGGGTTCGCCCGCCGGTCCCGGACGAACCGGAGCCGATGCCGGGTCAACGGTGGAACCACCCGCAGTGTTCCCCTAGGTGCCCAGGGTCGCACCTCGGCTGTGCAAACAACGGCCTACCCGGCGTACACCACAGGACAACACGCGGGAACCGCTAGTTGGTGTAGACCTCGGGGTTGAGGGTGCCGATGTAGGGCAGATCGCGGTAGCGCTCACCGTAGTCCAAGCCGTAACCGACGACGAACTCGTTGGGAATGTCGAACCCGATGTAGCGCACCGGCACTTCAATCGTGACCGCGTCCGGCTTGCGCAGCAGCGTGCACACCTCCATCGAGGCAGGACGGCGCGACGCGAGGTTTCGCAACAGCCAGGACAGCGTCAAGCCGGAGTCGATGATGTCCTCCACGATCAGGACGTTGCGACCGGCGATATCGCGGTCAAGGTCCTTGAGGATTCGTACGACACCCGAGGAGGAGGTTGCTGAGCCGTACGAGGCCACCGCCATGAACTCCAGCTGCACCGGGATCGGCAGCGCCCGGGCGAGGTCGGTCATGAACATCACTGCACCCTTGAGCACACCGACGAGCAGCAGGTCACCCGTGCCATGTTCAGTCCGAAAGTCGGTGGCGACCTGCTCGGCGAGCTCTGCAGTGCGCCGCCGAAGCTGTTCCTCGGTGACGAGCACGGATCCAATGTCACCTGGATACACCACGTGGAGCCCCCTCGGAAATGTCGAGGACCTCAGAAGCCTTCAGAAATCTGCAGCCTTCCATGTGCGCGAAACAACTCGACATCCCCCGGCAACCGCACCGCGCCCTGGCCCGACCACCGGCCGATGAGATCATCGGCCGCGCGCAGGTGGGAGTCGGTCAGCTCGGTCACCCCGGCGTCAAGCAGCCAGCGACGCAGCGCCCGCCGCCGCAGCGCGGCCGGGGCCTGCGTCAGTACCGGCACATTCAACCCGGCTACATTCAAGGCGGCTACATTCGACCCGGCTACATCGAGTGCCTGCGCCAGCAGCACGCCAGCCTGACGGTCAAGCAGGTCGAGATCCTCCTGCAACTGGCCGGCGGTGCGCGCCAGAGCCTGCGCCACTCCCCCGGCCAGCACGTCTTCCAGCAGCGGCAGCGCCTCGGTGCGC
>JBGSWT010000744.1:0-9722 GCA_041751815.1 Pseudonocardiaceae bacterium | reverse complement strand
TCGGCCTGCTCGGACCCAACGGGGCCGGCAAGTCGACCACGATCAAGATGCTGACCGGGATCCTGGTGCCGACCGCGGGACGGGTCCGGGTGTGCGGGCTGGATCCGGTCCGGCAGCGGCGTGAGCTGGCCCGGCGGATCGGCGTGGTGTTCGGGCAGCGCAGCCAGCTGTGGTGGGACCTACCATTGGCCGAGAGTTTCGCGCTGCTGCGGACGATCCACCGAGTGTCGCTTGCCGAGCATGTCCGACGTCTCGACGAGTGCGTCGAGCTGCTGGAGCTGGCGCCGTTTCTGGCTACCCCGGTGCGGCAGCTGTCGCTCGGTCAGCGGATGCGTGGCGAGGTCACCGCGGCGCTGCTGCACTCCCCTGAGCTGCTAGTGCTCGACGAGCCGACAGTCGGCCTGGACCTGATCAGCAAGGAGCGGTTGCGCGCCTTCCTGTCCCGGGCCAACGCCGTCGACGGCGTCACCCTGCTGCTGACGACGCACGACCTGCCCGATGTGGAGCGGCTGTGCCGGCGGCTGATAGTGATCGACCACGGTCGGGTACTAGTGGACGGCTCGCTGGAGTCGCTACGCCGCCAATTCGGCGGGGCTCGCCGGTTGGTGGTGGATCTAGAGGAGCCACACCCAGCGCTCGCTGGGCTGCCCGGTGTGCTCGACGTCACGGTCGAGGCGAACGGGTTACGCCAACAGCTGGCGTTCTCGGCTGAGCAGACCAGCGCCGCAGAGCTGATCGCCGCGGTGGTCGCCCGGGTCGCAGTGCGAGACCTGCAGGTGGTGGAACCATCCATCGAGGACGTCGTACGGACGCTCTACGCCGGCTGATCGCCTGCCGGCCCCAGCTTGGCCGCCTGATGTCGACAGCCAACAGAGGCGGCGGGTCGTTAGCTCAAGCCCGTGATCGCCGTTTGGGCAGGATAAGCCGTGCGATTCGCGGCTCATTCTGCCCAAACGTCGATCATGACGGGGCGGTGTGCCATCCGGGTGGATCTGGCGGGTTGCATGCCGCGCTCGGGGGTGCGGCGAGTCGGAGACCCGAAGCCCGGAACCTGACGTGGGGGCTGCGCGGTAACAGACCGCGCGGTGTTACGAAGAAGGGAGCACAGCCGCTGGCGTTCGTGGCGGCGTCGTCTGGTCGCTGGTGGTGGTTCGGGGAGGGCGTTGTGGCGCAGCGGTGGGATGTGTTCGTCTCCTACGCCCACGAGGACGAAGCGTGGGTGCGGATGCTGGCCGAGAATCTGCACCGGTCGGGCCGCGACGTGTTCTTCGATCGCTGGGAGGTGGTCGGGGGAGATCGGCTGTCGCAGCGGCTGCAGCAGGGGCTGGCGGCGTCGAATGTCGCGGTGCTGGTGGTGAGCCGGGTCGCAGTGAACAAGCAGTGGGAAGAAGACCTCTGCACCGAGACCCTCACCTGGCTATCTCCCCAATCCGCCGCCACCGCCGCCCTCACCCACCAGCTCGGCCTGATCGCCCAGGAACGGGGGGACTACGCCCAAGCCGAACAGCGCTACCAGGCCTCTCTCACTATCTGCGAGGAGCTCGGCAACCGGGCCGGCATCGCCACCGCAACAGGCCAACTCGGTGCACTGCGAACGGAGCAGGGCCGACCTGCCGACGGAATTCCCTACACCATCAGCGCCCTTGTAATACACCGTGAGCTTGAGTCCCCAGAAGTTTCCATTGATATATTCTGGCTGGCCAAGCAGCGACCGGAAGTAGGTGAAGAAGGTTTCGCTGAAATCCTTAGCAACCTTCTCGATGCCGACAGTGCCCGATTTGTGATCGATGCCGTGAACACTATGGAACAGTAACCGGGAGCTGATGCACAGTTCGGGATCGGCGACCAGGATGCCAACGCGGGTGATCTCAGGTAGTCCGACCAGGGTGGTTTCAGGTCCTTGTGGTCGGCTCACAGCGACGGTCGCCGCCAGCGAACAGGCCAAGCAGTAATATATTTCTCCACCCACCACTCAAGCTGCTCACAGGTTACCGGTACCGTATTTCCTGCACATGAATCACGTTTCAGCCGGTCTCCACGGTATGCGCAGGAAAAACAAGTGATACGTCCACAAGCACCTCTCCCTCAATGACCGGATGATTCATCTCATCTGCTCGACGCCGCAACCGTTCTCCTGCGGTAATTAGCCGCTGTGCATATTGTTGTTGCTCTACAACACTAGCGCTCCCCTCCATGATGCGTAAGCCTAATGGCGCCATATCCCCATTAAGTCGGGCCAGCTCAGCCAGCAGCTCTCGATCTTCCCGAATCACCCGACTTCACCCTGGTCGTTGCGCAGTGCCAGCTCAGCACTGTCAAAAGCCAGCTCGCAACGCACTGGTACGGCGTCGACCGGACTGAGGTAAGCGCTCAACTCGTTTCGCCACCCTTCGAGGAAAAAGTGCCCATCACCCATATCCGACACGAGCACGGTGGGAGACACGGCTGACCTGGTCGGATGCTGTGCTCGGTGCCGCGTTGCTGCTTGCCCAGGCCGTCGCGGCGTGCCTGACTCTCATTGTCTTGGTCTGCACGGTTGCCCTCGTGTGCCACGTTCTCAGACCTACCCGTGTTCTCGTCGTCGGTGGATGGCACCCAGGACCGGGGAGCGCCGGACTGATGAATCAGGGAGGCGTCCAGGACGAAGGACGCGCACCAGCTCAGCGTTCAGCCCGGTCCTGGGGCCTTGGGCCTTGGGCCTTGGGCCTTGGGCCTTGGGCCTTGGGCCTTGGGCCTTGGGCCTTGGGCCTTGGGCCTTGGGCCTTGGGCCTTGGGCCTTGGGAGAGCGAAGGGCGTGAGTTGCCACGTGGGGTAGCAGGTGGACCAGCTCGCACCTGATCCAGCGTTAGGCTTGTAAGTCGACCGAGCTTCCATCCGGGTAGGAGGTGTCCGCAGCATGGCTCGCCAGCCGCCGGAGCTTGCCGAGCAGCAGCGGAGGCTAGGCCGACATCTGGCAACTCTCCGGGAAGCAGCCGGGCTCTACCAGACAGATGTTGGCCGGGCCGTGCCGTGTCACCGCACGACAGTGGCGCATGCCGAAGCAGGCTCGCAGCTGCCGGATGCCGATTTCTGGGAGACGGCAGACAGAGTAGTTGCAGCAAATGGAGCGTTGATCGCTCAGTATGGTGCACTCATCCAGGCCCGAGAGACCCATAAGGCTGACCAACGTGCGGCCCGTCGTGTGCAGGCGAGCGCTGAGCTGGCAAAACTGTCCTCTAGCGATGCACCTTCTACCCTGTCAACGGCGACTTCAAACGGTCTGCAATTGACTGTCTGGCAGGGCACCTCATTACATGACGGAGGCGAGCACGACGCCTTGGAACTCGCACGACGCGTAGCTGCGTCAGATGTGAGCGCCGAGACGCTGAGCCGACTCGAAGGCATGGTTGACGAACTGTCAGTCAGGTACCCTAAGGCTCCGCCTCTGGAGCTACTCGATTCGGTCCGCCGGCACATTTCATATGTCATGCGACTACTCGATGCGCGCAAGAGGCTGGACGAACATCGTCGGTTGCTCATCGTGGGCGGTTGGCTCTCTCTTATTGCAGCCACGCTGTATATCGATCTTGAACAGCGGGCAGCGGCCAACAGCTGGCTCGCGACCGCCGCGAGCTTGGCGAAGCAGGCGGGCCAGTCCGAAATTTATGCCTGGCGCTACGAGACCGAGGCTTGGCAGGTGCTGACCGATGGCGACTACCATCATGCGGTTGAGCTATCCCAGGCCGCTCAGCGGCTTGCTCCACACGGCAGTTCGGCATCCATTCAAGCCACAGCGCAGGAAGGTCGGGCGTGGGCACGACTCGGCAAAGCTAAGGAGACATACGACGCACTCAAGCGGGTAGAGGGATACGTTTCCCGCATGGCGAGACCCGAGACACCTGAGCACCATTATCGCTATGACCCGGACAAGGCGGAAGCCTACGTCGCTACTACACTCGCTTGGCTTGGGGATGTGGCATCAGAGCACCACGCCCGCCATGTTGTAGCCACGCTTACCCACGAAGTCGAAGCTGGGCGTTGGCCACGCCGACTTGCCTCAGCCAACATCGACCTAGCGCTTTCCTTATTGTTGACTGACCGCCTTGATGAAGCATGTGGAGTCGCGCAGGCATCCATGCTCTCCGGTCGCCTGGTGGCCTCCAACCACTGGCGGGCGCTTGAGGTGGTCCGAACTATCGAAGCCCGAGGTTTGCCAGAATCGTCGGATCTGCGGGAGGCGTACGAACTGATGCGGCGAGGGGGGTGACTCGCCGGCTGCTCGCCGACGCCTTCAGCGGGGCCGGCTACCACGTCAGCTACCCGAAGCCGGAAAACGGCGACTACGGCGTCATGATCGCCAGTCGGGTCCAGGCGCGTACTGACGACTTCGGTGACCGGATCGGATACCTTCCCTCCCGGGCCGCTGCGGTCACCATGCCCACGCCCAACGGGCCGATCCAGGTCATCGGCGCCTACGTCCCCTCCCGCGATGCCAGCGTCGAGAAAACCGAGCGGAAGAGGAAATGGTTGACTGCCTGCAACGCCGCCCTCGCCACCCGCAAGCCCTCGCAGGCCACGGTGCTTCTCGGCGATCTCAACGTCCTCGAGCCCGACCACCAGCCCCGCTACAAGTTCTTCGCACCATTCGAATATGGCTTCTACCGGCAGCTCACCGACGACTGCGGCCTCATCGACGCCTTCCGAGCCCTGCACCCCGAGAAAATCGAGCACAGCTGGGTCGGCCGCACTGGGGACGGCTACCGCTACGACCACGTCCATTGCACCGCCGACCTCGCCGCCAAGCTTGAGTCCTGCGACTACCATCACCAGGTACGCGTCGATCGACTCAGTGACCACTCCGCCTTGTCGGTGCGCCTAGCCATCGAGCCAAGCGAACCGCTGATAACGTCCGCGCCGGCCACCGCCGGCGCCCCACCAACGCTGTTCTGACCATGCAGCGCACCCCACACTCGCCGCTGGCGGCCCTGACAAGCCGTCGACGCCGTGAGGAGTGCCTGCCCGGATGCCCGCAACCCCCGCCGAAACGCCCACACTCCGGATCGGCGCCCGCGTTCTGCTGCTCGACCAAGACGACCACGTGCTACTCATCCACGCCAAAGACCCCGATGAACCCGATCAGCACTGGTGGGAGTTGACCGGCGGCGGAGCTGATCCTGGCGAGGCCCTACCCGACACTGCTCGCCGCGAACTTGCCGAGGAGACCGGCATCCTCCTCGATCACCTCGGACCCGACCTCTGGGACCGGGAGACCCGCTTCCGCTACCGAGGCCAAGAGCACCACCGCCGCGAGACCGTCTACCTCGCCCGCGTCACCGACACTGCACCCACCCTGCGCCCCAGGCACACCGCCAACGAGAAAGCGGGTCTCCTCGGCCACCGTTGGTGGAGCGGATCGGAACTCGCCGCCTGCACAGACAAACTTCTCCCGTCCAACCTGCCAGCCCTGCTCGCCGATGTCCTCGCGGGAGAGCTCCGCCAGCCCATCTACTTGCACGACTAATAAAGAGGCTGCGCGGAACGGGTCGACGAACTCCGCCTCTCGGTCGCCGATCACCGCGGCGATCACTTCCTCGGTCTGGAACGGCACCAGGGTGTGGTCGGAGTCGGAGTGCGACACGCCGTGCACCTTCGAGCAGACCTGTGCCGCGGGGCTGATCGCCGAAGCAGGGACGCTCGAGCCTTGACACGAAAGAGTGATTAGGTAAACCTAAGAACTCGTGAACATTGGCCGTTTGGAGCGCGACCCGTGACGATGTGTATCGATGACACCCTGGTGGATCTCGTCGGCTGGACCGCTCGTGAACGGCTCGGCACGCCGCTGAGCCGGCGGTTGTTCCTGGTCGGCACCGCCGCCCTGGGCTTGGCGGCCTGTGGTGGCAACAGCTCGACCACCGAAACCCCGCCTGCCGCCGACGCCGGCTTCCCGGTCACCCTTCAGGGCAAGGAAGGCACGGCGACCATCCCTGCGCCACCCCAGCGAGTGATCGCCGTGGGCTTCCAACGCGACACCGACACCGCATTGGCTCTCGGCGTCACGCCGATCGCCATGGTCGAAAACACCTTGTTCCCGAACCTCATCGCACCGTGGGTGGAGACGGAACTGACGGGCCCGAAGCCGGAACTGCTGAACACTGGAAACGGGCTTCCCTTCGAGAAGATCGCCGGCCTGCGCCCAGACCTGATCCTGGCCACTGACAGCTATGAGCTGACCGATAACTACGCCCGCCTCGCCGAGATCGCTCCCACTCTGTCCTATGTCGACGGCGTTGACAGCGACACCTGGCAGCAGAGAACCGCCCATATCGGTAAGGCGCTGGGACGTGGCGAGCAGGCCCAGAAGATCATCGCCGACACCGAGGACAAGATCAAGCAGGCGGCACAAGATCACCCGAACTTCGCGGGCAAGACCTTCAGTGTCAGCGCCGTATCCGGTGGGCTGCTCGAGACCGTGCTCGAGGGAGATGCGGCGGTGACATTCCTCGAACAGCTGGGCCTGAGAATCTCGCCCGAGGTCGCCGCACTACCGCAATCCGGCAATCCGGGGCGAGCCAACGTGAGCCTGGAGAACCTCGGCGTGCTGGACGCGGACATCGTGTTCGTGAACTACGTGACCGACGATGACCGCGCTCTGATCGAGTCCAACCCGGTCTTCCAGCGATTGGACGCAGTGCAGAACGGCAACTACCTTGCGTTGGGTCTCCCGGTGGCGTTGGCGACGGGCTTTCCCTCCCCGCTGTCGATTCCCTACGGGTTGGACCGGACGGTCACGGCAGTCGCCAAGGTGCTGGCCTGATCGCCGCTCATGTCCGCCCGGTGGAGTGCACACCGGAGAACTCGTCATTACGGAACGCATCGACGAACAGCCGGTGGTCGTCACGCACCACTGCCGCGTACTCCCGGGCGAACATGGTCAACCAGTCGACGAACTCGGCCTCTCGGTCGCCGATCACCGCGGCGATCGCTTCCTCGGTCTGGAACGGCACCAGGGTGTGGTCGGAGTCGGAGTCCGAGACGCAGTGCACCTTCGCGGTGGCCCGGCCGAGGTAGTCCAGCACCGGCGCGATCTGGTCGGGCTCGGTCAGCTCGCTCCAGTCCAGATCGGTGACGTACGGGGACAGCTCGGACACCAGGTATCCCACCCCGTCCAGCTCGGTGTACCCGAGCAGCCGGTCGGCGTGGGCCTGCAGGGCGCGCTGCGAGATGGCGGTGCGATGGCCGTGGTGTTCGAAGTAGGACGCGATCCGCTCGTCGGTGACCACCCGGGACGGGGCCGCCACGTTGCCCTGCTTCATCGACAGCACCACGTCGTTGTCCAACGCCTGGTTGAGTCCCTCGATCAGCACGTTGTAGGCGGGCAAGCCGGCGCTGCCGATGCCGAAGCCACTGCGCCCGACGACGTCCTTGATCGTGTAGGCGATGTCACGGAACCTCTTACTCTCCGGGATGGTGCCCAGGTAGCGCTCGAATGCCGCACACACGGCGCCGCGCTCGTCGTCGTCCAGTCGCCGCACCCCAGGCCCGTCCCGGAACCGGCGGTCGAATCCTTCGGTTTCGGTGACCGACTCCAACAGCCCGACGCGGCTGCGCAACCGGGCCAGCTGCAGCACCTGGTGGATCAGCCCATCGGTGGTGTCCAGACGCAGCGAATAGGCCCGGTCATTGGACTCGTTGACGAACCAGTGCACCTGATCGATGTAGGCCCGGACGCAGGTTGCGACCAGGGCGTCGATGTCGGTGTCGGGCAGCGCCTTTCGCCAGCCGAGCAGTGCCACACTCGTCACCAGCCGCTGCAGATCCCAGGTGAAGTGCCCGAGATAGGCCTCGTCGAAGTCGTTCACATCGAAGATCAGCACTCCGTTGCCGTCCATGTAGGTGCCGAAGTTCTCCGCATGCAGGTCACCCTGGATCCAGACACGGCTGGTGCGCTCATCGGCCCATGGGTCGTCCAGCGCGACCACGTCGGCGTAGAACAGGCAGGCGCTGCCGCGGTAGAAGGCGAACGGGTCAGCGGCCATCTTGCGGAACTTGGTGCGAAACGCCGTGGGAGCGGCCGCCATGAGCTCGGCGAAGGCGTCGGTCAGCGTGGCGACGATCCGATGCCGCCGCGCCTCGGCGTCGTCAATGAGCAGGGTTTCGGTCAGCAACGTCATGGCCCGATCATGCTCCGTTCATCGATGGCCGGCGTGGCTTTGCCCGACATGGAGACATATCGGGTTACACGGCAGCTCGATGACCCCGATAGGTCTCCATGTCGGGGGGATGCGATCTACAGGTTGTGCACGTCCGCCTGCTTGGCGCGGACTGCGTCGGCGGCCTTGCGTAACTCGGCGAGCTCGCTGTCGGTCAGCTCGGTCTCCACCACTCGGAGTACCCCTTCCCGACCCAGCTCGGCGGTGACGCCCAGGTAGACCCCTGAGACGCCGTACTCGCCATCCACCCAAGCGCAGACCGGGAGCACGGCCCCGGAGTTCTCGTGCACCGCGCGCACCATCCGGGCCGCCGCCGCCGACGGCGCGTAGTACGCCGACCCGGTCTTGAGCAGGGCGACCACCTCGGCGCCCCCGTTTCGGGTCCGGGTGACCAGCTCCTCGATCTTCTCGGCGGGCAGCAGGTCGGGCAGTGGCGTGCCGTTCACCGTGCAGGCGCTGGGCACCGGCACCATGGTGTCACCGTGCGAGCCCAGGGTCAGGGTGCGCACCGAGGACACCGGGACAGCGAGTTCCTCGGCGACGAAGTTGGTGAACCGCGCGGTGTCGAGCATCCCGGCCTGGCCCATCACCCGGTGCCGGGGGAACCCGGTGGCGAGCTGCGCCAGCGCGGTCATCTCGTCCAGCGGGTTGGACACCACGATGACGACCGCGTCGGGCGCATGGCGGGCGACGTTCTCCGCGACCTGCCGGACGATCCCAGCGTTGATCTCGATCAGATCCATCCGGCTCATCCCGGGCTTGCGGGGTAGGCCGGCGGTGATCACGACGATGTCACTGCCGGCGATCACCTCATAGCCCGAACCGTCCTGACCCGTGGTCTGGCCGATGACCCTGCTCTCGAAGCCCTCCACCGGCCGGGACTGGTTCAGGTCCAGGGCCAAGCCCTCCGGCTTGCCCTCGATGATGTCGGTGAGGACGACGGTGTCGAACAGGTCGTACTCGGCAAGCCGCTGTGCGGTGGTCGAACCATAGAAACCGGCCCCGATGACCGCGACCTGACCGAAACGTTCCATCTCGGGAGGCTATCAAGCACTCCGAAGGTGGCCGGGCTCAGCGGGTGGCCAGCGGTCCGCCGATGATGGTCAGTGCCACCGCCAGCATGAGCACCCCGAAGGTTCCGTAGGCGAGCACATCCTGCGTGCGGCGACGGATCCCGAGCAGTCCGGTCCGTTCGGGTGGCAGGACCAGCCGTAACCCCGCGGCGAGCAGCAACGCGCCGCCGATGACCACGGTGCCCTCCCGCCAGTGGTCCTGTGCGATGCGCACCATGCCCAGCGCCACCACAGCCAGCACCAGACCGAAGGCCAGCTGTGGCCGCAGGCTCGTCCGCCTGGTCACGGCGATCCGGCCGCCTCAGCAGACTCGACGACGTTGGCGAGCAGCATCGCTCTGGTCATCGGCCCGACCCCGCCAGGAACGGGCGCCAGGTAACCGGCGACCTCGGCCACCGCCGGGTCGACGTCGCCGACCAGCCCGGCGTCGGTCCGGCTGATCCCGACGTCGACCACCGCG
>JBGSWT010000743.1:0-4084 GCA_041751815.1 Pseudonocardiaceae bacterium | reverse complement strand
CAACCCGAGCCACATCGTCCCCGTCATGGTCGGGGACCCCGTCCTGTGCAAGCACATCAGCGACCTGCTGCTCGATCATTACGGGATCTACGTGCAGCCCATCAACTATCCGACGGTGCCTCGCGGCACCGAGCGCCTGCGGATCACCCCGTCGCCGCTGCATACGGATGCCGACATCGCGCACCTGGTGGCGTCGCTGTCGGCGATCTGGTCACAGCTCCATCTCTCGCGGGCGGCCTGAGCTGACGGGCGGGCTGCCGGGCTGGCGACGACCCTCCCGCGGCTGACACGAGTTCAAACCTTAATTTCGGGAGGTCAGTTGGTGGTCTCTCCGCCCGACAAAGGAGAGGCGCAGGAAGCATGCTTCCTGCGCCCATGAGCGTGCCCGCCGGAGCGGGGTGGTTGCCAGCTACTGCGGCGGCGTCGTCGGGGTCGGCCCCACGCCTGGCGCTGGCACTATTAGCAGCGGCGCTGGCACCGGCACTATCAGCAGTGGCGCTGGCACTAGCACTGGTGCTGGCGTCGCGGCGGAGGCCGGCGTCGCCTGCCGCTCCGGACCCCGGAACTCCGGGTAGTCCGCAAGCATACTTACCCCGAACAACGGCTTGTAGACGCCCTGGTGGCAGGTGGAGCAGTTGACCTTCGCGACGTCGCCGGTCGGGCCGAGCCGGTAATCCGGGAACACGTCCTGCAGGGGCTTGAGGTAGTTCTGATTAATGTCGCGCGTCATGCCGATGCCGTGCCAGGCGGAGACGCGTTGCGGCGAGCTCTGCGACCAGTCGCCGAAGTTGCGGCTGTTGTGGCAGAAGGTGCAGTTGACGCCCAGGGCTTGCGAGAAATGCACCATGAGGGCGTAGGTCCACTCGGCCTCCTTGATGGAATGCCGGTTGGAGGTGGGCAGCGCGGTGTCGCCCTGAACCCGGATCGAGTGCGCTCCCTCGAAATACGGGGTGAGCGGGTCCGACGGCAGCGAGCTGTTGTTGACGAGAGGCGTCGCCTTGTTCTGGCCGGACGACACCTGCAGCATCCCAGCGGCGTTGCTGGCGGGTGGTTCGTTGAACCAGATATACTCCGGAACCGGCTGGCCACGATGGCAGGTATGGCAGGTGACTCCGGTCTCTGCGACGTGGGGCTGGTAGTCGGCGTTGATATGCTGCGTCATCTGGATCATGCGGCGGGCGACCTTGTAGGTATAGAGCTCCTCGCTCGCCATGTTCTCCGGGTTGTGGCAGTAGGTGCAGCCCTGTTCGGGCGCCACCCACGCCGTCATCGCCAGCATCGCCCGGGTGAACTCGCCCTCGCTCAGGTGCCCGAGCACCTGGACGTTCTCGTAGATCTCCGAGGCTCGCGGGCCGTCGTCACCCAGCGACGGGATCAACTCCGGAGGCTGGTTGGCGGCGAGATAGGTGGCAACCTCGCGCGGGTTGTAGACCTGCTCCATCCCGACGCCGCGGAAGCCGCGCTGCACGGCCGTGATCGGCGGGCGGTCGAAGCTGAGCAGCACGACGATCGTGACCAGGACGGCGGCGACGATCCCGAGGAGGCCGAAGGCCAAGCGGATTCCGTGGTTCATCGCGGCGCTCCCGGAACGAGGGACGGATCGACGACGGGGCCCCAGACGGGTGGGTAGGTCGGGGCGATGCCGTGCTTCACGCCCCAGAGATACCAGTTGTCCACGACGGTGCCCGTGAGCAGTATCCCGATGCCGCCCGTGAGCGGGCACAGCACGGCGAACCACCAGGCCCAGCGATGGATCGATTCCGCCGTGGCGGCGAAGCCCATCGTCCAGCGCCAGAACAGCGTGCCGCGCTCGAACGCAGTGCCGCGATGCACGATCTGCTCCAGTTCGCGCTCTGCGCCGAACCGGCTGATCGCCAGCACGGTCGCGCCATGCATGGCGAACAGCAGCGTCGAGCCATAGAGGAAGACGATCGAGAGCATGTGGAACGGGTTGTAGAACAAGTTGCCGTAACGGATCGAGAACGCCGCGGTCCAGTCGAGATGCGGGAAAATGCCGAATGGCACGGCCTCGGACCAGCTGCCCATCAGCAGCGGGCGGATGAACCCGAGCACGAGGTAGAGCCAGATCGCCGCCGCGAAAGCCCACGCGACGTGCGTCCCCATCCCGAGCGAGCGTGCTCGGCGGTAGATGCGGACCCACCACAGCAGGATGGAGGCGGTCAGGAAGAACCCGGCCATCAGCCACCATCCGCCCTCGTTCAACGGCGGCAATCGCAGCCCGGTGCCTGGGGCGGGCGGCTCGAGCGCCAGCCACGGGAGCTGCCGCAGGAACTGGACCGGGTCCCAGTTGACTGACGCCCACATGTTGAGGCCGATGATCTCGAACGCAATGAAGCCGCATATCAGCGACGCCACCCCGGTCGCGCCGAGGTAGATCGGTCCAACCTGGGCGTCACCCAGTACCCCGAAGAAGTGCAGGAAGTAAGGCTTGCCCGACCGGGTCCAGTTGCTGCCGGTCATGGGGACGCCTGCATAGACCGGGCCGCGGACCTGCACCCGGGTAAAGAGGTTCTGGTACTGCGCCATGACGATGCTCTCCCCCGCCTATTTCCAGCCCGGCTACTTCCAGATCGGAAGGTTCAGCCACCAGCCCCACCACTCCGGCCAGCCGCGCGTCCAGAACGGGCCGCTGATGATGATGCAGACCGCGCTCCAGAACCCCGCGGACAGGGCGAGGAACAGGCCGAGCCGATGGATGCCGAGTGTGCCGATGGACCAGCCGATCGTGTCTCGGAAGAACGTGTTCTCGTGCTCGGCCGACTTGACCACCTCGCCGCGGGGCGGGTTGGCCGCCGACAGCACCAGTGCACCGTGCAGCGACAATGCGAGCGTCGTCGTGAAGAAGAACGACACTGCCAGCATGTGGGCCGGGTTGTAGTGAAAGTGCAGGTATTGGTATCCGGTGTTCGACACCCAATCCAGGTGGCTCATGATCCCGTAGGGGAAGCCGTGGCCCCAGGCGCCCATGAGCACCGGCCGGATCACCACGAGCGACACGTAGGCGAAGATCGCCACGCCGAAGGCGACCGGGACGTGATATCCCATGCCCAGCTTGCGGGCGATCTCAGCCTGGCGCAGCGCCCATGAGACGAACGCGCCGATGGCGCAGATCGTGATGACCTGCCAGAGCCCGCCCTCCCTGATCGGAGCGAACCCCAGCCCGTAGCTGAGGTCCGGCGGAGCGATGTTGATCTGCCAAACGTTCCAGGTCGGCCCGATTGCGGCGCCGTATATGATCAGGAGTGTCCCGAGCAGCGCGAAGAAGATCGAGGTGACGCCGAAGAAGCCGACATAGAACGGCCCTACCCAGAAGTCGAACAGATCCCCTCCGACCAGGGTCCCTCCGCGGACTCGGTATTTCTCTTCGAAGGTGAGCATCGCCATCGCTAGGTCTCCCAGTCGAGACGCATGAAACGGTCCGCATGCAGGCCGGATCGTCGGGCAGTTCCTGGAGCCGGGTCACTCGCCCGGCTCCACGAACCGCAGCACTATCTAGGCGCTGCTTGCGGCAACGGCGCCAGTTGCTGACCGGCTACGATGCGCGGCGGGCCTTCGAGCCAGTTGAACCGGCCTGTGCTGAGCAGGATGAAGTGGATCAGCAGCGCCAGCACGAACAGGAAGACGAACAACGCCACCAAGGCTCGGCGGGGATCAAAGAGCATCCAGATACGCCACATTTCTCCTGCCTCCTATGTGAGCAACGATTGAACGACGGTGACGCCGTCCAGCAGCGACGTCCTGTAGCCTTCCGGACCGGGCAGCCACGGGCGCCACATCCAGACCAGTATGTGCGCGACGATGGCGACGACGACGAAGACGATGAAGCTCGTCACGAAGATGCTGTGGAACTCCCTCGCTTCCGAGTCGGTCAGTCCCGAGGTGGAACTGGTTCGTTGTTGGATGTCAGACATCTGTTGGCGACCTCTCGATACCGGGTATCACCGCACCCTTCCCGCGCGGCAGGGACTCGCCGTGGCGGACATCGCCTCGGCCACGCTCCGACCGGCACCGCCGGGCGGACAACCTGTTGCGGCCAGCGCGCGGCGTGCGGCTCATGCCACCG
>JBGSWT010000742.1:0-4605 GCA_041751815.1 Pseudonocardiaceae bacterium | reverse complement strand
GCGTGCAGGACATCGCCGGGGTGGCCGATGGGCTGGCAGCCGCTCCCCGTGCGGTGATCGAGGCGCCACGCCGCCACGGCAGGTTGTCGGCGATCACCACCGACCAGAGCCAGGGTGGCGTCTTCGCCGCGCTGCGCCCGTTCGGTCGACTCTACGAGGTGCCCACTCGGCTAACCGGCCATCCCGACGTTGACTGGGGCGCGCTACACCTGACCGACTATGCCTTACACCGGGACACCTACCACCGCAGCACCGCACTGGCCGCGCAGCCAGACACTCTTAGTAACTGAATAGACGGTGAACAACTCGATCGAGTGATTCACGCCGCCACCGACGGCCTATCGTCCAGCTAGCTGGACGGGGACCCGACACGGAGAGGCTGGCCGCATGCTTGATCGGAGGGTGGCTGACCATCGGCATGGCACGTCCAACC
This sequence comes from Pseudonocardiaceae bacterium, assembly GCA_041751815.1. Taxonomy (GTDB): domain Bacteria; phylum Actinomycetota; class Actinomycetes; order Mycobacteriales; family Pseudonocardiaceae. The sequence goes on along the minus strand of JBGSWT010000742.1, from coordinate 4,172 downwards.
AGGTGCAGTTGCTCGCCCAGCGCGTTTTCTTCGCTGCCCCGTTCCCCGAGGCGCCCGATGATCTTTACTCGTGCAGTACCGACGGGGTCATCGAACGGGCCCGGGAACGGGTAGTCATCCAGCCGCACTCCCAGCTGTCCACCAACACCTTCTTCGGACGATTCCCGGCCAGTTACTGGCAACGATGGACCGAGGTCACGCAGGCCGAAGTCAGTGCGATCGTGCGGGGCACGGGCCGGATCTCGGTTCGCGCGTCGGACAGCGTCGGCGACGTGCGCACCGTCGCCACCGTCATGGTCGAGGGTGCACAGCACGAGCAGGTGCGGCTCAGCGCGCGTATCGACAGGTTCGTCGACGGCGGGGCGATGTGGCTGGAGGCATCCACCGGCGAGGCCGCGCTCACGCTCGAGACGGTCCGCTGGTCGGTGGCCAGGCCCGCGCAGGATCGTCGGACCGCAGTGGTGATCTGCACCTACAACCGCGCCGACGACTGTTTGCATACCCTGAAGACGCTGTCCTTCGACGATACTGCATTGTCCATGGTGGACACCGTCTACGTCGTTGATCAGGGCAGTGACACCGTCGAGTCCCGACCGGGATTCGCCGAGGTAGGGCGAGCCCTGGGTCCGAAGCTTCATTACCTCAGTCAGCGCAACCTGGGCGGCGCCGGCGGCTTCGCCCGTGGGCTGTACGAGGCCATGGAGGTCAGCCCGGTCGACCATGCACATGTTCTGTTCATGGACGACGACATCATGCTGGAACCCGATACAGTGGTCCGGCTCACCACTTTCGCCAACTGCGCGACCATACCTACCATCGTCGGTGGCCAGATGCTTTACCTATTGCATCCGAACCAGTTGCACGTAGGGGCGGAGACTACGGACCTGTCGATCCTGCGAGCCGGGCAACCCGTCAGGGACGCACTCGTCCGAGCAGATCTGACCAGGCAGGGTCAGGACGTCCGGGTGGACGCAGAATACAACGCGTGGTGGGCCTGCCTCATCCCCTCCGAAGTCGTCACCGCAATCGGCTATCCCCTGCCGCTGTTCTTCCAGTGGGATGACATTGAGTACGGATTACGGGCCCGCGCACACGGTTATCCTACGGTGACGTTGCCCGGAGCCGGGGTCTGGCATGCGGATTTCCACTGGAAAGACTGGGATGATTGACCTCGCTACTTCAGCCTGCGCAATTCACTGATCGTCCACGCGCTGCATGGCCGGCCCAACCGGACCGACACGCCGCGATTCCTGCTCAAACAACTGCTGCACTACATCATCTCGATGCGGTACGGCCTGGCCGCTACTTTGATCATGGCTGTGGAGGACTTCCTGGCCGGACCGGAGGTGTTGCTCGACGGTGGCGTCGAAGCGGCCGTCGCCGTTCGCAAGCTCCGCGCGGAGTACCCCGAGACGACCCGCCATCCCGCGAACGGGATCCCCGGCATCCCCTCGACGACGATGCCGATCACCGCGGCGCTACCGACCCCCTCGCGGCCGGGTCTGGTGCTGGTCAAACGGTTGCTCTGGCAGTTCCTTCGCAAACCCCGTGCCACCGCTGCGGTCAGCGCCCGTGATGCGTACTGGTGGCACGTCGCCCTGTTCGAGACGGCGGTGGTCACAGAACCGTCGCAGGAGGGTGTGCGGATCCGTCGCCTCGACCGCAGCACGATGGTGGCACTGGGCAGCCGGGGCGTGCGCGTGACCGCCCGCCTGGTGCGCGAAGGCCCTCCGCTACGGCATCGGTACCAGGCTGCCATGCCGGAGCTGACCAGCAGGCAGAACTGGCAACGGCTCTTCGATATTCACTGACCTGGGAAACGATCGGAGGTCCGGCATGTGGCTGAACCGGCTCCGTCGGTCAATGAGAGACCGCCTGGTACGGGTTGTGAACGAGGTCGTCGACGCGCACTACCGCGAACACGAGGCCGCACTGACCGCCGGGGTCGAACGCGTGCTCCAGGCTGTAGCTGAAGTGGAGTTTCGTTCCCGGCGCGACTTGTGGGCGGCGGGCGAGCGGGAGGCTGCCGCGTCCAGCGCACGCTTTGTTCGTGCCGTGATGCCGACAGCGCGCGCGTTCGATGATCCGATCATGACGCTGGAGCATGCGCTGTCCCTCGCGCCGTCCGAGGGAATGGCACTCGAGTTCGGCGTGTATCAAGGCCGCACGCTCACCGTGATCGCCAACGCGCGCAAGCACGGCCAAGTTTTCGGTTTCGACTCCTTTCAGGGTCTACCTGAGGACTGGCGGTCGAACATCCCAGCGGGCACCTTCGCGACCGGGCAGCTTCCCGATGTCGCAGGTGCGGAGCTGATCGTTGGCTGGTTCGACGACACGCTCGCAGATTTTCTCGCCCATCACCCCGGCCCGGTGGCGTTCCTGCATCTGGATGCAGACCTGTACTCGTCGACAGTCACCATCCTCGAGCACGTCGGTCCTCGGTTACGACCCGGCAGCGTGATTGTGTTCGACGAGTACTTCAACTATCTCGGATGGGAACAACACGAGCATCGCGCCTGGCAGGAGTTCGTGGCGAAAACTGGGATCACGTGTCAGTATGCTGCCTATACATGTAACAACGAGCAAGTGGCGGTCATCGTGACCGGGACTTCCCAGTAGTCAGATCCGGCCCCGACATGTCTCCGTGTCGGGCGGTCGGTAGCCTCGGCGCCGATGCCTGAGACCATCGCTCGCACCCTCACCGGCTGGGGCCGCACCGCGCCGACCTGTGCGCGGGTGTTGGTGAACCCGACCGTCGAGGCAATCCAGCAGGCCGTCCGCGATCCCGGAGAGCGTGGACTGATCGCTCGCGGGCTGGGACGCTCCTACGGCGATCCGGCACAGAACGCGGGCGGGCTGGTCATCGACATGACCGGGCACAACCGGATCCACTCGATCGACGCCGGCAGCGGTCTAGCCGTGGTGGATGCCGGGGTCAGCCTCGATGCGCTGATGCGCGCCGCGCTGCCGTTCGGGTTGTGGGTCCCGGTACTGCCCGGTACCCGGCAGGTCACCGTGGGCGGCGCGATCGCGGCCGACATCCACGGCAAGAACCACCACACCGCAGGCACCTTCGGCAATCACGTCCGCTCCATCGACCTGGTCACCGCGGACGGCGCGGTCGCCACGCTGATACCCGACGACGAGCTGTTCTGGGCCACCGTCGGCGGCATGGGGCTGACCGGGATCATCGTGCGCGCCACGATCGCGCTCACCCACGTCGAGTCGGCGTACTTCGTCGTCGACACCGACCGCACGGCCAACATCGACGAGTTGATGGTGCTGCTCACCGACGGTTCCGATGACCGTTATGACTACTCCGCCGCCTGGTTCGATGCCCTCTCGACGGGCGCGAAGCTGGGTCGCGCAGTGCTCACCCGCGGCAGCATGGCCCGGCGTGACGAGCTGCCACCGAAGCTGCGTCGCGCCCCCTTGGCCTTCGACGCGCCGCAACTGCTCACCGCGCCGAACGTGTTCCCCAATGGCCTGGCCAATCGGGCGATCTTCGGCGCGCTGAGCGAGGCTTGGTACCGCAAGGCGCCCAAGCAACGTCGCGACGAGGTGCAGAACCTGACCGCCTTCTACCACCCGCTGGACATGATCGGCGAATGGAACCGGGCGTACGGTCCGCGCGGTTTCCTGCAGTACCAGTTCGTCGTGCCCCTCGAGGCGCAGGACACCTTGCGCCGCATCGTGGAGCAGGTCGCGCGCTCAGGACACGTCTCGTTTCTCAACGTGCTCAAACGGTTCGGCGAGGCCAGCCAGGCGCCGCTGTCATTCCCCGTGCCCGGGTGGACGATCACCGTGGACTTCCCGGTCCGCCGGGGCTTGGCGGAGTTCTGCGACCGGCTCGACGAGCAGGTGCTCGAGGCAGGCGGGCGGCTCTACCTGGCCAAGGAGTCCCGAACCTCCCCGGCCACCCTGCACCGGATGTACCCGCGGATCGACGAGTGGCGCAAGATCCGCGCCGCCGCTGATCCTGATGGGATCTTCGCTTCCGACCTCTCCAGGAGACTCGAGCTGTGATTGACGCTGTGGGCAACCCCCAATCCCTGCTGCTGCTCGGCGGCACCTCCGAGATCGCGCTGGCGACCGCGGAACGCTATGCCACCCGGCGATCGCTGCGGGTGGTGCTGGCGGCCCGACCGAGCGAACGGGTGGACGCCGCCGCG
>JBGSWT010000741.1:0-18441 GCA_041751815.1 Pseudonocardiaceae bacterium | reverse complement strand
GGTAGCAGGCGATGGCGCCGAACGGGCCGCCGTCCAGGTCAGCTACCGCGGGGTGGGCGCGCACTGCCGCGGCGATGGCATCGGCGAGCCGGCCGGAGTCACGCGGCTGGTCCTGGCGTCCGGGGGGTGGGGTCGGGGAGGTCGAGCTCATGGTGGCGAACTCCTCGAACTACCGTCGCGAGCGCTCACTCCACGCGAGACGGCTGAGGAGCCACCTCGCCGCCGCCGTCGTCGGTCGCGATGTGCATGTCGTTGACCGCGATGTTGACCTCGATGACTTCCAGGCCGATCATCTGCTCGACGGCGCCGATGACGTTGCGGCGCACTGCCCTGGCAATCTCCACGATGGATGCGCCGTACTCGACGATGATGTCGAGATCGATCGCGGCCTGCTTCTCGCCGACCTCGACCGTTACCCCGGATGCCTGCGAAGCGCCGGTGCTGCCGGGGATGCGCTCGCGGATCCCGCCGAACGCGCGGGACAACCCGCCGCCCAGCGCGTACACGCCAGAGATTTCCCGGGCAGCCATCCCGGCGACCTTCTGCACCACGGAGGCCGCGATGGTGGTCTTGCCCTGCGAGGTGTCCTCGGCCAGCCGCGTGGGGGGCGCGCCGCCGGTACGGGCAGTCGCGGCCGGGGATCCAGACGACGGAGTGGGGGTGCTGGTGTCTGCCATGACCAAAGTTCTCCTTGGTGGGTGAGTAAGGCTTCCGCTGGAACAGTCCGGCGCGGCGCGGACCGTGGACAGCAAGGCCCGCGCCGCCGCGGGGTGGCTCAGTTCTTGAAGATGTTCTTGGCCGCGTCTTTGATCTTCTCACCCGCTTGTTTGATATTGGCCTTACCCTGGTCAGCCTTGCCCTCGTCTTCGAGCCGCTCGTCGTTGGCGGCCTTGCCGGTGGCCTCCTTGCCCTTGCCCTTCAGCTGCTCGACCTTGTTCGAGATCTTGTCTCCGAGACCCATCGGTTAACGCCCTTTCGCGCAGTGGTGCCGTCGTGTCGGCGACACGGTGTCGGGTGGAGTCGTCGCGGCCGGAGATCCGGCCAGCGACAGCCTCGATGGTTAGGAGCCCGACATTGGGGAGAACTCACGCACCCGATCGGGTGGTCTCCGACCTGGCGCAGGTGGCCGAACTCCAGGACGCCTGGCGCCGTGGACCGTGATCCGGCGCATGACGACGATCTACGGCTACCCCTGCAGCGGCACATGTTCAGATGTGAGCCACCGCCTGTAGGGCATGATCACGGCTTGTGTGCGCTGCGCTACAATTTTTGTCGCGCAGCGCACACAACCAGGTGATCATGGTGTTCGAGACGGTATGTCAGCGGTCGTGCCCGGCAGGTGCCGTTGCAGTGCTACCTGATCTTCGATCGTGAATTCATTCTGATCACCTGAGCGGCCAGCTCTCGGGGCTCTTCAAAGTAATCCATTACGACGATGCCGATGCGACCCTCCGGGGATGCGGCGAGATAATCGTTGATGCGTGGATTGATTTTTTGCGAGTAGCCGCTGGCCTGCACAGTGACAGCACTGGTAAACGTGATATAAAGATCTTTGTGATCACCACGTCTCGCCTTCTCTAAATGCGTGACGATAAGTTCGTACTTGCCGTCAGGATTGCTATAGTGGTCCTCGACATGATATATCGGAGGAATCGCTTCTCTAGGATTTCCGTTTTCGTCCTCGTTACTTCTCGTGGTCGTATCATCCAGCCAATACGTTACATCGAGTCCCATATTTTGGCCAGCCTGGAACCCGCGCAGCAAAACGATCTTTCCGCGGACATCCCCCAACGTCGTTGCGGTCGTGAACGCCGGCGCGGTAGCCACACCCCGGCCCCCAGGAGGGGAAGCGGCACAGTTGTAGAACAGTGGCGCAGCCCCCGCCTGTTCACACGTCTGGCCTTTGAATTCATCTTCAAATGATCGTGCATTATCCGAGGATTCAGGCTCTTCCCTCATCAATCTCCCCAGGACTTCAGAGGGAGCGAAATCTCCGAGAGAGCTGTCGAAGCGGTCTTCTTCCTTGACTAACATCAAGATGGCCTCGGAAGGGTGCAGCGCAAGGAATTCGGTGCAGATTTCCAGAACATCCTTGTAGCTCTTTTCCATGTATACGACATCGTGATGAACAAGCAGGTTGTCCTGGTAGTGCGCGAGCCTGATGTCGAGAAAGCGTATCCCTGCATTCAGCTGATCGGGAATGTCCAGATTCTGCGTCTTGGCAAGACCCAAGGGACCGATAACGCAACCCGAATCATGGGTCCCAGGAATACTCAACTCCGTCACCAGCACACCATCAGGAATGTCATCCATCCAGGAACTCTGGGAAATAATCTCACCGGTCAAATCTTCCTGACTGGTCGCATCCGAGCCGTGACCCGGCTGCATCTTGTCGGTGAGCTTGCCGGCAACCTCCGTGGCCTTGCCCGTCAGGCCCTTGACACCCTTAGCGATCTTGTCTCCCATGCCCACGGATAACTCTCCCTTGTGCGCGGCTGTCCGCCGGGTGGAGGCGTCGTGACCGGGGGCAGTCGGACGGGGAGCCCGACACCAGGTGAAGGCACGTACCCCTCCTGGAGGTATCTGACACCAATCGATCCCATGTCGCGCAGGCGGCTGTCTGATCGGCAGACCGCGCCCGGACCGTCCCCACCAGGAGGGGTACGATTTGCATGGCCCAATCATGACCCGATCGGGTGTACCGGCGTCATAGCCGCTGGGAAAGGGGGCGCCCCGATGTCGATCACGGCGCGCCGCCGGCTATGACCGATGCCAGTACTGTTGAGGGCTCCGACACTGTGGTCGCAGCGGAGGAGCTCGATGATCTGACCTTGGTGGTGCGGGCTCAGGAAGGCGACACGCGTGCCTTCGAGATCCTGGTGCGCCGTCACCAACGGCCGTTGTACCGGCTGGCGGTGCGGCTGCTGGACAACCGCAGCGACGCCGAGGATGCCCTGCAAGAAGCGTTCGTCGCGGCGTGGCGACGGCTGGGAGGATTCCGGGGGGAAGCGACGTTCTCGTCGTGGATGTATCGGATCGTCACCAACCGCTGCCTCAAACTGTTGCGTAGACGACGGCCCGTCACAACCTTGGAAGACCTGGGTGACCCACCCGGCCCGGATGGCGCCTCACCCGAGCACAGCGCCGAGAGGCAGGACCGCGCCGCTGCGCTGCAGCGGGCCTTGCAGAATCTCTCGATCGATCAAAGGGCCTGCTGGATCCTGCGGGAATTGCACGGGTTGAGCTATGAGGACATTGCGGCCATCGTGGGTGCCAGCCCAGACGCGGTGCGAGGCCGTTTGCACCGAGCTCGGTGCAACTTGGCGGAGGTGATGACACCGTGGCGGTGAACGGCACCCGACCGCAGCACGACGTTGCACTGCTGGCCTGCGGCCGTGACGCGGCCACGGTATGGGAGCGAGCCGTAGCCGGGCGCACCAGCGCTCACGATCGCAGTTGCCCGCACTGCCAGGCCGTCGCTGATGACCAACGTCTGCTGGCCACGGCTGTCGCCGCGCTGGTCGAGGAAGCCGTCGAACCTCCCCCTTCGCTGACGGAGCGGGTGATGGGCGCGGTGCTCGCCGAGTTGCGGCCTTCCCACTATCTGCCGCTGCCCACTCGGCACGGTCACGCCCGCATCGACCGCGTCACCGCGGCCGGGGTACTGCGCCACGCGGTAGCCCAGATGTCGGCGCTGCGCGTTCGCAGCTGCCAGATCCATCTCATCGAACCATCCCGTAGTGGCGATACCAGCGGCGATGACGCCAGCGCAGAGTCGGCACTCGGCTCGCCAATGGTCCGGATAGACATCAGCGTCACCGCCCGGTTCGGCGCCGACCTGCTCAGCGCCACGGCCCGGGTCCGGCAGATGATTCTCGCCGCGGCCGAAGATCTTCTCGGCTTGCCCGTCGCGACCGTCGATGTCGAGGTCGTCGACGTCTTCGAAGACCCAGCCCGGCGCCCTCACTGATGCCGGTGCCGACTGGTGAGCTGACAAAGGACCCGCGATGACCTCTTTCACCACCCCATCGGATGGTGCACCAACCCATCCACAGCTGCGCGTCAGCGACACCGTCGTGGCCCGCGTCGCTGCCTATCACGCCTGCCGGGTACCCGGGGTCCTCAGGTTGCGTCCCAACCTGGCTCAGAGCATGGCCAGCATTGCCACCCGGCTGTTCCCGCCACGTGACGGCGAACATCGGATGCCCACCGACGGCGTCACCGCCGTCGTCGAAGACGGTCACGCCGAGATCGCCATCGCCCTGATCACCAGGTGGGGGCACAACTGTCGTGACATCGCCGAACAGGTCCAGAGCCAGGTCACCGAGCAGATCCATTCCTACACCGGGCTGCCCGCCACGGTGACCATCACCATCACCGAGGTCAGCTACGACGATTAGAGTAATCAGCTACGACGATTAGAGTCATCGTCGTGCCAGACCGCCGCAAGAAGATCTGCGTCGTCGTCGCCAGCCGGGCCAATCTAGCGCGGATCACCACGGTGCTCGAGGCCGTCCGCGATCATCCAGCCCTGGAGCTGCAGGTGATCGCCGCCGCGTCTGCGCTGCTCGAACGGTTCGGCTGTGCGGTGAACGTGCTCGAAGCCGCAGGTTTCACTCCTGACGCGAAGATCCGCTTCATCATCGAGGGGCAGACGCCGGCGACGATGGCGAAATCCACCGGGCTGGGCCTGCTGGAACTACCGACCGCGTTCGAGCGGCTCGAACCCGACATCGTCGTCACCGTCGCCGACCGCTTCGAAACGATCGCGACGGCCATCGCCGGCGCCTACATGAACATCCCCGTCGCTCATACCCAGGGTGGCGAGGTGTCAGGATCGATCGACGAGAGTGTCCGGCACGCGATCACCAAGCTGTCCCACATCCACTTCCCGGCTACCGAACTCAGCGCCCGCCGCGTCATCGCCATGGGCGAGGATCCGGAGTATGTGTTCAACCTCGGCTGCCCATCGATTGACCTGGCCGCGCGCACCGCGCCGGGCACTCGCCGCGACGCGCTGATCGGCCACTGCGGCAACGGTTCACCGATCGATCCGGAGCAGCCCTTCCTGCTGGTGATGCAGCACGGTGTCACGACCGAGTACAGCCACGGCCTCGATCAGATGGCCGCGACATTGCGCGCGATTTCGTCGATTGGGCTGCAGGCGCTCGTTTTCTGGCCGAACGTCGATCCAGGCAGCGCCGAGATCGCCACCGGCATCCGGCAGTTCCGTGAGCAGGGTTTAGCCGATCGCTGCCTGTTCTTCCGAAACTTGCCCGCCGAAGACTTCACCCGGCTGATGACACATTGTGCCTGCATGATCGGCAACTCGTCGGCTGCGCTGCGCGAAGGCGCATACCTCGGCACGCCAGCCGTCAGCATCGGAACCCGCCAGCACAACCGCGAATGCGGCCCCAATGTAATCTTCACCGCGCACGATCCGCGTGAGATCAGTCAAGCGGTCCGTGCCCAGATAGCACACGGCCGTTACGAGCGCAGTGACCTGTTCGGTTCCGGAACGGCCGGGCGCGACATCGCCGACGTGCTGGCAACGGTGAGCCCACCGGTGCAGAAGCGACTGCACTACAACTCAGCCACCGCCGACCCGGCACAGATGTAGCCGATGCTGCCTGTAGCGCATCAGGGGTTGCCCCGGTCCGATTGTGCGCAAAAGGTCAAATCCGGACAGCCGTGCCGTCGAAGAGAGGCACCGTCATCGAGAAGTTCTCTCCGTAGGTCAGTTTCTGCTCCTCCAGCAACCCGATGGCGACCTGCTCGCCGAGGCGGAATGACTCGAAGTAATCGGTGTAGTAATGGACCCCGGCCCAGTCACGCCCGATCGCGATGTTGGCCGCGACCTTGTTCAGCTCGCCCTCGACGGTCAGGGAGGTGGTCAAACCGGCATCGACCAGTTGGCTGCCGTCGGCGTTCGGCTGGTACCCAATGATTGCGCCATCGCGGTCTCTTAGCTGCCAGCCGTGGTCGAACCAGGCCTTGAGGATGGTTGCGCACGCGCCGGCCACGGTCGCATGTCCCGCTCCGTATGAGGGATGGGTCGGCGAGCCCTCCGGAAACGCCATGGGCAGCAGCCAGTTTCCGGTGCCATTCTTGTCCTCCAAGGCCGCGCCTATCCCAGACGATCCCGCGTAGGCCGCTTCCATGCTCTCCAGCGCGGCGAGGCGTGCTTTCGCGTCTGCGTCGCCGTTGCGTCGCTGGTACATCCAGCCGCCCACGGCCTCGGGACGCAGCCGCCGGTGGATGTTGAACTTCTGGTAACGGACCGCCTTCAGCGCGCGTGTCGCGACCTCAGTCACCAACGTCAAGATATGGGGATCGCCGAACTGAGCAAAGCCGAGCTGCTTGTCGATATGATCCGGGGCCAGGAAAGGAAGACCGGGATCACGCGGCGCACCCAGGCCCAGCAGGATAAGGCACGCGTTGAGATAGGCCTCGTACAGTGCGTCATAGTGCACATAGGTCGCGAGGTCGCGTGGCGTGGCGATGAAGCGAAAACCTTCGCCGTAGCTCTCGGATCCGCGTACGTCCGCGCCGTTCTGGACATCCAGCCAGTCCTTAAAATTCTGCAGGTAATCAGTGCCCACCTCCGCGACGCGCACCCGCTGGTCGATGCGGATGCTGCCGTAGGCGATGCGGCCACATGCGATCGCGTGGGCATTGCCGAGGCCACGGGTGCCGATCAGCAGGAACTGGGAGAGATACGGGCCGATCTGCTCGCCTGGGGTTACCCCGCGGAAAAACCTCGACAAGGGCACGGGATCCGTCCCGTTCTCGCTGAGGATACGACGGCGGGCCAGCGACGTAGGGAGCTGGTCGGTGACCCCGGTCAGATCCATCGTGCGATCCCGGCGGAACCACGACAGGCATTTCAGCGAGTTTCTGGCGGCGTCGATGGTGGCGTTGCCGTCCCAGTTCGCGAAAGGCACGTCGCGGCTCAGCGCCATCCAATAGATCTCCCCCATCTCGGCGATCAGCTCCTGGCTGTCCAGAGACGGAGCGGGCGGGATCGTCACCGACTGAGCGTCCGGGCCCTCCAGGTCGAAGGTGAGCCCCGCTCCTTGGCTCTCCCAGCCGCGAACGGGAACGTTCTTGCCTGCCGTGACCAAAGCCCGGGCGTACGGTCCTTTCCAGGTGGGCGCGGCTGGATCTTGACCGGGAGGCCCGATGCGCAGCGCAGCGATGTCGCGCTCGTCGCCGGAGTCGATACTGCGCACCCAGTCGGCGTAGTCCAACGGATTATCGACGAATCCTTCATCATCGTGCGGAAGGCACTTGGTGAAACTCCCGATGTAGCTGGGTTGTCCGTCGACGCAACGGTATCGCTGCTCGTCTCCGTTGCTGACGTGGCGGGGATGCTCACGCGCGGCGGCCAGCTCAGCCGCGCTGCGGCGAACCTCACGGGACTGTCGTTGCCGTGACTGCATTCGACTACTCCTCACGCTCGGGTCAGGGCGTCGGGCTAGGGCAGCGACGGAAGTCCATGCCGCCGTGGGTGATGTAGACGCTCTACCATAGAGAGAACCGGTGGCCTGGTGTTGATACATAGGCGGGCCGCCGTCTCTTCCCCACAGGCCGATGCCCACTCGACCCCGACGCTGTGGGACGTCCTGGACAGCGTCGATGAGTCGCCCGACGCACTCGCCGCACATCGCCGCAGGCGATTGACTGAAGTGGCGGTGGATCTCCGCCCGGTGTCGGGCTACGGGCCTGCACCTGGCACTGGCTGACCAACTGCGAGATCGCCGACGGCGTCATCGAGCCCTGGCCACCCCTCGAGCAGCGAACGGAGGACCTGATGGACCACGGACGGATGAGGGGGAACGAGTGCTGGTCGTGGGGGGCAGCCCGGGAATCGGTTCGACGATCGCCGAACGCTTCTGCGAGGAGGGCGCGGACGTGCTGGTGGCGGATCTGCGTGGTGGCGACGTCGAAGTCGATGTGCGCGACGCGTCACTGGTCGCGCACGCTGTCGACACTGTCGTCGAGCGGCTTGATGGGCTCTACACGCTTGTCTACAACGCCGGTGTGGTCCCCAGCGGTGGAATCGAGGATCTCGACCTCGAGGTGTGGCGCGACGTGATGCGGATCAATGTCGACGGCGCGTTCACGAGCGCGCGCGCCGCCTGGCCGCATCTGAAGGATGGCGGCGGCGCGATTCTCACGACGGCCTCCGGTGCCGGCATCCGAGCGACGACCAACCGCATCGGCTACTGCACGTCCAAAGCCGCCCTGGTGATGTTGACTCAATGCCTGGCGCTAGAGGGGGCGCCGCACGGGATCCGCGCGAATGCGGTCTGCCCCGGTTTCGTGGACACGCCGTCGATGCGGCGCTGGCTCGACGATGAGCCCGATTCCGGCCACGTGCTGGAGTACATGGCGTCGCTGCATCCGATCGGACGGATGGGCACCTCACGCGATGTGGCGGACGCCTTCGTCTATCTCGCCAGCGACGAGGCCGCGTGGGTGACTGGAGTGGTCCTGCCGTCGACGGTGGACTCACCACGGGGCCCGGTCGCGGAGGATGACAGCTCCGCATTTCACCAACAACCTATCAGCGAAGGTCATTGCTAATTACCATGGTTGCTGAGCGCCACCAGTCCGCGTAATCCGTGGCGCACGGGAGGTGCGGGCGCATGGCAACAGTTGCGGTCAATTTGACTCGGCCAGAGGAAGAGCTGGGCGAGATTCCGGCGCGGCTCCGCGAGGCCGGGCTGGAACTACAGGTCGGATCGGGACGGCGGGCCACCCCAGCGGCGGACGTGATCGAGAGCCTCAACGGGGCTGCGGCGGTGATCGCCGGCCAAGAGCTGTACACCGCCGAGGTATTCGATGCCTGCCCCGACCTGCGTCTCGTGGTGCGCTTCGGGGTCGGCTTCGACACCGTTGACGTCGGCGCAGCCACCGAGCGGGGCGTTCTCGTTGCTACCATCCCAGGCACCACCGACGGGGGCGTCGCCGACCACGCGATCGGGTTGATGATCGATCTGGCACACGGGATCTCACGCCACGATCGGGCCATGCGGCGCGGTGAGTGGCAGCCGCAGCGCGGCGTCGACATGTGGCGAGCGACCCTGGGCATCGTCGGCCTTGGCCGCATCGGCCGAGCCGTCGCCCGGCGAGGGCTCGGCTTTGACATGCGAGTGATCGCTCACGAGCCGTACCCCGTGATGGAGTTCGTGGAAGAACACGGTATCGAGCTGATGCGGATGGACGAGGTCTTCGCTCAAAGCGACTTCGTGACGCTGCATCTCCCGGCGATGCCCGAGACCGAGCGGATCGTCGACGCAGCGAAGCTGGCTTTGATGAAACCCACCGCCTTTCTGATCAATACCGGGCGGGGCAATCTGGTCGACGAGGACGCCGTTTACGCCGCGGTGAAATCCGGCCAGATCGCCGGTGCCGGCATCGACGCCTGGACGAACGAGCCGATGACCGATCCGCGCTGGGCCGAGCTGGACAACGTCGTCCTCACCCCGCACAGCGCAGCCAACACCCACGGTGTCTGGACGGCGAGTGCCGCGCTGGCGGCTGAAGTCGTGCTGAAGGTCATGCGCGGTGAGCAGCCTGAGCAGCTACTCAACCCGGAGGTATGGGACGGGCAGCGGGCGGGCTAGTAGCGCATCAACCCGCGACACACCGCGCAGGAGAGCGCGACACACCGGGCAGGACAGACGGACACGCGGGGTTGGGGGTGGGTTATAGCCGCGAGGCTGATGTTGAGCGCAGCCGGTTGCGGGTGTCTAGGACGCGCTCAGCGTGTTCCTCGAACAGTTCCCAGTCGATCACGTCATGGTCGGCGAGCACAATCACCAGGTCGGCCTTGGTGACCTGATCCGGCTCACAGGGCACCATCCGGATGTAGCTGGGAATCTCCTCGACGTCGATGAGCGGATCGATCGCATGGACATCCGCCCCCAGATCATCGAGCTGCTGGGCCACCGCGATTGCCGGGGACTGCCTGGTGTCCCGCGTGTTCCGCTTGTAGGCCAATCCCACGAGCAGGATCCGGCTGCCGTTGACCGACTTGCACAGCTGGTTGAGGTGTGTAACGACGCGGGATACGACGTAGTCAGGCATGTGGTCGTTGACGTCGTTGGCCATGTCGACAAGTCGTAAGGCGCGACCCGAGCACCGTCGCGCCTGCCAGGACAGGTAACAGGGCTCGATCGGCAGGCAATGCCCGCCGACCCCTGGCCCCGGGGTGAACTTCATGAATCCGAAGGGTTTCGTGGCGGCGGCGTCGACCACCGACCACACGTCGAGCCCGAGGTCGTGGCAGTACATCGCGACTTCGTTGACCAAGGCGACGTTGACATGGCGGAAGGTGTTCTCCAGCAGCTTGGCAAGCTCAGCCTCACGGATTCCGGGCACCGGCACCGGGTGCTCGACGAGCCGGCCGTAGAAGTCGGCCAACGCCTGCAGCGAGGCCTGGTTCACGCCCGCGATGATTTTGGGGGTGTTGTCGAGCCGCCAGGTCTTGTTGCCCGGGTCGATGCGCTCCGGGCTGTATCCGACGAAGAACTCCTCCCCCGCGCGCAGACCCGAGCCGGCCTCGAGGATCGGAAGGAAGATCTCCTCGGTGGTGCCGGGATAGCTCGTGGACTCGAGGATGACGCAGCATCCAGCCGTAATGCGCGGGGCGAGGGTGGTTGCGGCACTCTCGACATAGCTCAGATCGGGTGCATCGTCTCGCCAGGGAGTCGGTACGCAGACCACCGCGACGTCGAATCCCGCCAGATCGGCAGGATCGTCGGTGGGCAGATACCGCCCAGTGCTCACCGCTGTCACGAGGTCACTATCGGTGATGTCATCGATAAAAGTCTCAGCTTTGCTGAGACGATCGATACGGGTTTTGTCGATGTCAAAACCGACGACGTCGAAACCGGCCTCAACAGCCCGAATGGCGACCGGCAAGCCCACGTAGCCCTGCCCTACCACGACAACACGACGCGACGATGTGCCAGAAATGCCGTGCAAGGAGACCCCCGACTTGTTGTCACCATAAGCGACCACTCGAATACTACCGGTGTTCCGATCAACAGTCATCCACTCTTTGCAGATTCGATGCACCGGGCGCTACGGTCGAGCAGTCACATGAACACGCGGGAGCTCGTACCGAAGCGGGCTGAGAGGGCAGCTGGGCACCGGCCCGGGGCTGTCGACCGCAGAACCTGTCCGGGTAATGCCGGCGTAGGAAGGCCGATCCATGACCGCACTGCACGATCGCACGATCAAGCCCGCCGTGACCACTGGTCCGATCACCGGGTCACGGAAGGTCTATCGCGAGGCCGGTGACGGGCTGCAGGTGCCGGTCCGCCGGGTGGACCTGACCAACGGCACGCACTTCGATCTCTACGACACCTCGGGCCCCTACACCGATCCTGAGGTAAAGCTTGATCTCCACAGCGGGCTTTCCCGGCTGCGTGCGCCATGGATAGAGGCCCGCGAGCCGGTGCGGGGCGCGGCCACCCAACTAGCCTGGGCCCGAGCTGGCATGGTCACCCGCGAGATGGAGTTCATCGCGGCTCGCGAAGGTGTGGACGTCTCGCTGGTGCGCGATGAGGTGGCCCGCGGCCGCGCGGTGATCCCGGCCAACCACCGGCATCCCGAGTCCGAGCCGATGATCATCGGCAAGAAGTTCCTGGTGAAGATCAACGCCAACATCGGCAACTCGGCCGTCACCTCCTCCATCGAGGAGGAGGTGGACAAGATGGTCTGGGCCGCACGCTGGGGGGCTGACACCATCATGGACCTGTCCACCGGCAAGCGGATCCACGAAACCCGCGAATGGTTGCTGCGCAACTCCCCGGTCCCGGTCGGCACGGTGCCGATCTACCAGGCAATGGAGAAGGTCAACGGCGACCCGGCCGCGCTGACCTGGGAGGCCTACCGCGACACCGTGATCGAACAGTGCGAGCAGGGCGTGGACTACATGACCGTGCACGCTGGCGTGCTGCTGCGCTACATCCCGCTGACAGCCCGCCGGGTGACCGGCATCGTCTCTCGCGGCGGCTCGATCATGGCGGCCTGGTGCCTCGCGCATCACCGCGAGTCGTTCCTCTACGAGAACTTCGAGGAACTGTGCGAGATCTTGCGCCGCTACGACGTGACGTTCTCCCTCGGTGACGGCCTGCGGCCTGGCTCCATCGCCGACGCCAACGACGAGGCGCAGCTCGCCGAGCTCAAAACGCTCGGGGAGCTGACTCAGATCGCGCGGCGCCACGACGTGCAGGTGA
Source organism: Pseudonocardiaceae bacterium (assembly GCA_041751815.1). Taxonomy (GTDB): domain Bacteria; phylum Actinomycetota; class Actinomycetes; order Mycobacteriales; family Pseudonocardiaceae. The sequence goes on along the minus strand of JBGSWT010000741.1, from coordinate 6,187 downwards.
TGATCGAGGGTCCCGGGCACGTGCCGATGCACAAGATCGTCGAGAATGTGCGCCTTGAAGAGCTGTGGTGTGACGAGGCGCCCTTCTACACCCTCGGTCCACTGGCGACCGACATCGCGCCGGCTTATGACCACATCACCTCGGCCATCGGCGCGGCGATGATCGCACAGGCGGGCACCGCGATGCTCTGCTACGTCACGCCCAAGGAGCATCTCGGCCTGCCCGACCGCGACGACGTGAAGACCGGCGTGATCACCTACAAGATTGCCGCACATAGCGCCGACCTGGCCAAGGGCCATCCGGGCGCCCAGGCATGGGACGACGCGCTGTCGACCGCCCGGTTCGAGTTCCGTTGGCACGATCAGTTCGCGCTGGCGCTGGACCCGGACACCGCGCGGTCCTACCACGACGAGACGCTGCCGGCCCAAGCAGCGAAAACCGCACATTTCTGCTCGATGTGCGGACCCAAGTTCTGCTCGATGCGCATTTCCGCCGACGTCCGGGCCTACGCGGAGGAACACGGGCTGTCCACGGTGGAGGCACTGGAGGCCGGGATGGCCGAGAAGTCCGACGAGTTCACCGCAGCCGGTGGACGGGTGTACTTGCCAGTGACCGAATCGTGACGGTTACTCCGCCCATCGCGCTGACCATCGCGGGGTCGGATTCCGGTGGTGGGGCGGGCCTGCAGGCTGATCTGCGCACCTTCACCGCCTGCGGCGTGCACGGCTGTGTCGCGGTCACGGCGGTGACGGTGCAGAACTCGGTGGGCGTGACCGGTTTCGTGGCGATCCCGCCGTCTACAGTGGCCGACCAGATCCGGGTGGTGGTCAGCGATATCGGCGTCGCCGCCGCCAAGACCGGCATGCTGGCGTCGGCAGCGATCATCTCCGCGGTGGCCGAGGTGTGCGACGAGGTGGGCATCGGTGCTTCGGTGCCATTGGTGGTCGATCCCGTGGCAGTCTCCATGCACGGTGACCCCTTGCTGGCCGACGATGCCCTCGACGCGCTGCGCTCGGAGCTGTTGCCCCGAGCCACCCTGGTCACCCCGAATCTCGATGAGGTGCGGTTGCTGGTGGACATGGACGTCACTTGTCGGGCAGAGCAGTACACCGCGGCCAAACAACTGCACGCGCTGGGACCGCAGTGGGTGCTGATCAAGGGCGGGCACCTGCGCGACGATCCCCAAGAAAAGGACCCACAGTGCCTGGATCTGCTCTACGACGGCAGTGCATTCACCGCCTTCACTGGTCCGCGGTTGGACACCCCACACACCCACGGTGGTGGTGACACCCTCGCTGCGGCGATCACTTCGGCACTGGCCCAGGGTTCGGCAATGCCCGAGGCAGTCGCATACGGCAAGCGCTACATCGAACAGGCGGTGGCCCACGCATACCCGCTCGGAGCAGGAATCGGCCCGGTCTCCCCGTTCTGGCGAATCCGGCCTCCTTGAGAGCGCAGCAGCCCTCAGTCTCCCGAACTCAACACAGGAGCTGTTCGGACCGCGTCAGACGGCTCTGCAGTTGAGCTCGGGAGCCGCTGGGTGGCCGGCTCAGCCAGCGTGATGAGCTGCTCGTGCGGTGTCACGGTGATCCGCCACCGGTCGTGGCCAGCCGCGTTCAGTGCCCGGCGTGCCCGGCCGAGCCGCGCCGCCAGCAATGCGGCGTTGTAGCCGGTCCCGGCTCCGATCTCGCAGACGGTCATGCCTGGCTCGGCTTCCAGCGCGGCCAGCATGAACGCGACCACATTGGGTCGGCTCGCTGAGCTGGAGATGGCGCATCCCTGCATCCCCGGACCCGTCGGGACGCCATCGTCGACCTGAGTGATGACGAAGTCTTCCCCGTAGGCGAGTTCAGACCAGCCATCCGGATCATCGACACGCTGCAACGGGACCAGCGCTTTGCCAGTTGCCCGCCAGATCGTCTCGGGGATGAAGGCGTGACGGGGAACCGACAGGAACGCCGACCGCCAGTCGTCGGTCAGCTCCCCGCTCGCGGTCAGTGCGTCGACGAGGCAGCGCAGCCGGTCCGCCGGGTTGATCATTTCTTCTCGTGCTTCCCGAGATCTGGCTTGGGTGGTGGTGGCACCGGCTTGGGCCACTGACCGTCTCCATCTTTGCCTTTGTCTTTCTCGTGATCACCCATTGTGACCTCTCCTGTCGGCCACTACCGCAGCGATTCCAGTGCCTCCCTCAGCTTCTTTGCGCCCGCTGGCTCCAGCACGGCACACGTCGCGGTGCTGGCGTGGAAGTACAGACTGGTCCCACGCTGCTCGTGGCCGATCACGAGCAGCGTGCAGGCACCCCCAACGGGACTCCGGGCGGGAATCGCAGACCGCCCACGCAGCGATAGAGCGACCGTGAGTAATTCGACGACCTCCGGCGTGAGTTCCGCGATGGCGGTCTGGCCGCCCTCGTAGCGCAGCAGGTGTTTGTCGAGGGGATCGCGCTGCACCGTCACCGTGCACAACTGGCCCGATTCGGTCTTCGCCGCGACCGCCACGCGGTCGGTCCGGGTGGGTACGACCATCATCACCCTTTCTCGTGGTGACGGCGGGACAAGGACATGGGAGCCACCGGCCCCGCCGCTGCCTATGGCGCGCTAGTCATTTTTATGCATCGAATGCTACGCAGGCAATGACTATGCACGCCAGGCTGGAGTCTCGTCAAGCCCACTGCCCACGGGCTACTCGTTTAGGAACTCCTGAGCGAGGGAGCGCAGCAGCTCACGAGCACCTTCGTCGAACACCGCGTCCGCACAGAGCTTCTCCCACAGCGCCAGGTACACGGCTACCTCGGATTGGTCCCGGATATGCAACTCGCGGGTAGCGGTGTAAAGAGCGACATGGACGTCCTCGTCGACGCCCGGCTCGCCGTAGATGATGAAGTCGCCCCTCGGCGGCACCCGCTGAACCCGGTTCCACGGGATGGCGCCGAAACGGACACTCTCCAGCGTGCTGAGCGAGGCGATGTGGTGCATCTGGGCAGCGAGCATGCGCGGGTTGTCATCCGGCCCCGGCCTCCAGCGCAGCGCCGCCTCAGTCACGACGAACTCGAACCGATGCCCTGGCTCATGGAGTACGAGCTGCCGCTCGGACCATGCGGCCAGCGACGCCTTGCGGTCGCGGGCAAGCATGGGTTGGAAGTCGGCCGCAATGGTGGACTGCCGGCGGGTGTACTCGGCGGTTTGCAACTGGCCAGGCACGAGCCGTGTCAGAAAGGTCCGAACGATGCTGGCAGCGCCCTCCTCACGGCGGATCCGCCCATGCATCCCGGACGATCCACGACGGCGAACGTCCTCAACCCAGTTGTCGCTCTCGACCAGCGCGGCCTCGACCCGCTCACGCAACTGCTCTAGAACCTCGTCGCTGGCCCCGGCGGCGCGTCCCCACGCTTCGGCTTCCGCGAGGGTGACCACCTGACGGGCGGTCTCCAGGCGGGAAATCTTCGACTGATTCATGCCAGCGAGGGCACCGAAGTCGGTCTGACTCAACCCGGTGCCCTCGCGCAATTCGAGCAGCACCCTGCCGAGTCTGCGGCGTTGTTCGCCAGGCTCGATCGGAGACTGGTCGTGTTCAGTGGTCAATCAGCCAGCCAGTCCCGGTGCTCGATCATCCACTGCTCGAAAGGCACCGCATACTTCATCGCCAGGTCGCGGCGCGCAATGTATGTCTCGATCGGCGCAGTGGGTTCCTCGGCTCCCACGAACCGCTCCTGTTCGTCGTAGCGCATCACCGCCACGCGCTGCTCATCGAACATCCAGAAGTCCTCGGTCAAGGCAGCCAGCTCAGGGTGGGTGTCCCGGTCGACCATGAACACCTCCGAACCGTTCCAAGCGCTCATTGGGATCACTGCGAGCGCATACCTTGTGTATTCGGCGAGCGGCCACTCCACGATGTGAACGTCGTACACCCGCAGCCCGGCTTCGGTATAACCCGCGACCTTCTTCAGGAAGGGGTGGCTCTCCGGGGTGATCGCCGGCAGTGGTTTGCCAGTCTGCCACGCCTCCCACTCCGGGCCCTTGACACCCGCGTAGCTCTGCAGCTGCTGCAGCCGAAAGGCCTCTCGCTCCATCCGGTCGAACTCTGCGTACAGATCAATACCACTCACGCTGTGTCTCCTACAGGCTCTGGTGACCGGCCCGGTACAGCGCCTCAGTGATCTCCACCGCACCCTCACCGGGGCCGACGCCGAGGGCGACCAGCGCCTCCGGATCTGAGATGACCTGTCCCACGACCGCGACTATGCCTGGCGCACTGCGAGCCACCTTGGGGCAATGGGGCTCCGGGTCACAGATAGACGCGAGCACTTCGTAGTCGGCCATCGTGATTGACTCCTTCTGTCCGAGCCTCAAGCGGCGAAGAAGCCTTAGTATGCTGACTACCCATCGAGTGCACAAGTTTTTGCATGACTATGCGGCATATTCTGGCCGATAGGCTGGGGCGCGGAAGAGGATTCCGCAGACGGCAGGACCATTGACGATCCGGACGTGGGGGTCCGCGAGCCGCCCCCGTCGGCGGGTACGTCGCAAGCTCGTGAGTGGCGCAGAGGAGGCTGCACGCAACGAAGAGTGCCCGGACAGCACGCGCTGTCGTTGTTGGGCGGCCCGTAGAACTCATCGGTGAGCTACCGCTTCCACGTCGTACTCGTTGAGCTTGTCCCGCAGCTGCCGAAGTGCCCGCGCCCGGGTGGGCCCGATGCCACCGAGTGGAATTCCGACGGCGCGAGCGAGTTCGGCATAGGGAGAGGGATCGTCGGTGAACAGCGCCCGTAGCAGGGTCCGGCGGCGAGGTGGCAACTCGTCGACGAATTTCCACAACGTCCAAGCGGTCTCGGCGTCGATAACGCGCTGCTCGGGACCCACCGAGAAGTCGGCGACAGTTTCTGGCGCCACGTCGATGAGATCCCGGGTGGGAATGGATTGACGTAGGAGGTGCAGGCATTCACGGCGGGCGGTGGTCGCCAGCCATCCGCCCAGTCGCTCAGGGAACTGCACCCGGTGCGCATTTTCGGCCAGCCGCAGCCAGGTCATCTGCACGGCGTCGAGCGCGTCGGCGTCTTGCAGTCGAAACGACCGTACCGTCGTGGAGACGAGCTTGCCATACCGACGCAGGACTTCGACCCACGCGGCTGAGTTACCGTGGCTGACCCGTACCAGCAGATCAGCCACGGTGTCCGTGGCGTCGATCGGGGCATAGCCGGTAGTTGCGGAAATCATCGTCGGCATCGCGGCCCCCTGGTGAACCATCGGAGTTAATCAGACGGGATTGGTTTACCGCCCAGCTAATTCCCGAGGCTCGCCTCTTCGTTGATCAATCTCCTGCCTGGCAGCCACGAGCTCTTTCCACTGCTCGTTCAGGGAGCGCTGTACTGCTGCCTGACGCCTATCCCGCGCATCAAACAGCCGCTGGCTGACAGTGCACCCTATGAGCACACCAAAACTCACCGAGAGGGCTGCCGCCAGGATGATCAAAGCAATGGCGTCCATATTCCCTCCTTAGATAGAAGTGGCCCGGTGTAAGTTTCCGTCGCTTATCAGTAAAGCTTTCCGCCACTATCTGTGGCTAGGGGGCAGCCCTCACCAGCGGGTAGTCAGCGCAGTGTTGCTCAGCGCAGCGGTGCCGAGCGGGGAGAGCCGATCGGGAGTACAGCGGCCGTGATGTTGTCGCGGCCGCCGCAGTTCAGGGCCAGCTCAACGAGCCGGCGCGCCGCGTCCAGCGGGGCTTCGGGTGGCTGAGCCGGGAGCACCGCGCAGAGCGCGTCGCCGTTGTCGAGGTAGTTCCACAGCCCGTCGGTGCAGACCACGACGACGCCTGGTCCTTCGGGCGTGAAGGTGACGATGTGCGGGTCGAGGGAAGTGGCGTTCTCGCCCAGCCAGGCGGTGATGGCCTGGGCGCGCCGGTCAGTGGCCGCTTCGGCGCGCGTCAATGTTCCAGCCGCCACAACCTGGACCAGCCACGAGTCGTCTTCGGTCAACCTCGTGGGCGGCGCCGACTTGGTGCGGGTTCGCGGTATCCAGTACGCCCGGCTGTCTCCGACCCAGCCCACCGTGACCGCCCCGTCGGTGACGACAGCGGAAACTAACGTGCAGGCCGGGGCATCGCGGCTAGTCGGTGTGGAGCCGGCCAGCCCGACGACCGCCTGATCGGCCGCATGGATCGCCTCCCGCATCGCCGTGACCGGCCCGTTGCC
>JBGSWT010000740.1:0-1577 GCA_041751815.1 Pseudonocardiaceae bacterium | reverse complement strand
GGTGGCTGGCCGGGTCGCCGCCGGCTGGGGCAAGCGGCTGGCCGGGCACGACGCGCGGGACATCAACGCTGAACTCAGCGCCCGCACCGCCGAGCAACTCTTCGCGGTGCTCGGCGAGCTCAAAGGCGGCGCGATGAAGTTCGGTCAGGCTCTGAGTGTGTTCGAGGCGGCGATCCCCGACGCGCTCGCCGAGCCGTACCGTGAGGCGCTGACCAAACTGCAGTCTGCGGCACCACCGATGTCCTCACGGTCGGTGCAGCGGGTGCTCGACGAGCAACTCGGGACGGGATGGCGCCGCCGCTTCGCCGAGTTCTCCGAGGAGCCTGCGGCAGCCGCCAGCATCGGCCAGGTACACCGGGCGGTATGGCATGACGGTCGTGAGGTCGCGGTCAAGGTGCAGTACCCGGGCGCAGGCGAGGCACTGCGCTCCGACCTGCGGCAACTGCAGAGGTTCAGCCGACTGTTCCAGGCCATCGTGCCCGGCATGGAGGTCAAGCCGCTGCTCGCCGAGCTGCAAGACCGGATGGTGGAGGAGCTCGACTACCGTGACGAAGCCGATAATCAGCGTGCATTCGCCGCGGCTTTCCGTGGCCATGCCGAGATTACCGTTCCAGAGGTGATCGCCAGCGCGCCGAAGGTGATGGTGTCGCAGTGGGTCACAGGGACGCCGATGGCGCAGATCATCCGCGCCGGTTCGCGATCCGCGCGCGATGACATCGGTCGCAGGCTGTCGGAGTTCCACTCCTCCTCCCCGGCCCTCACTGGATTGCTGCACGCCGATCCGCACCCGGGGAACTTCTTGCGCCTGGATGATGGACGGCTGTGCGTGCTCGACTTCGGCGCCTCGGCGAAACTGCCCGGCGGAGCACCGCGCACCCTGGGCGTGGCAACCCGGCTAGCGGTCGAGGAGCGCTCGGATGAGTTACTCGAGCTGTTGTGCTCGGAGGGCTTCGTCCGGCCCGGCATGCAGCTACGAGCCGAGGATGTGCTCACCTATCTCAGTCCGTTCGCCGATCCGGTACGCAATGAGACCTTCCACTTCACCCGGGCGTGGATGCAGTCTCAAGCCGAGCGCGTCGGCGACTTCTCCGGGCCGGACTTCCGGACCGGGCGAGCGCTCAACCTGCCACCCAGCTACCTGCTGATCCACCGGGTGACCACCGGGACATTCGGCGTGCTGTGTCAGCTGGACGCGACCGTGCCGCTGCGCGGGATCGCCCAGCGCTGGCAACCGGGGTTCGCCAGCTGAGACCGGTCCCCGAACCATTGTTCGACGGCGGCGTGCAGACTCGAGTCGCGCGGTTGCGCCGCCGATCCGAGCCGAGATAGCGGTTGGTGTCGGGAAGGCGTGCGAGGTCGGTGACGATGTCACGCAGGGCGGCAACGTCGTCGGTGGGGCGGCGGCGGTCGGCCGCCAGGTTCGTGACCGTCGCTGTGCGCGGCCAAGGCGTGGTCAGCCGGTGGACGGTGCCCAATCCGACGGCCTGCCCCGTTGTCGGATCGGGTAGGTCTCACAGCCCGCATCAGTGCAATGCGTCATGTGGCCGACCGGCTCGGACTCGGCCGCCGGAGGCGCG
>JBGSWT010000739.1:0-3029 GCA_041751815.1 Pseudonocardiaceae bacterium | reverse complement strand
GCGCGGGCATCATCGAGTTCCCCTGCGGCAGCGGCCGCCAGCCCGCGGATCAGGCCAGCGCGCGCGCCCTTGGGAGAGGACCAGTCGACCTCGCCCCACCGACCGGCGCGGACGAGGAAGTGAGCCAGCAGCTCCGCGCGCTGATCGTGCTCGTTTCCGGTGAGCAGCAGGTCGGCTGCGTCGGACCAGCGGCTGGCTCCCAGGTAGCGTGCGACGCGTCGCACGAGCTGGCTGGGCCGCTTCGCTACGCGGAGCAACTCTCGCTCAGCACGGCCCACGTCACCGGCCTCCAGCGCGCAGCGCACGACTGTCAGACGGGCTGCTCTGCTGAGTCCGCCGAGGTCGGAGGCACGCTCCAGGAGCGGCAGGGCCGTGGATGGGTTGCCGTCAGCCCATTCGATGAGGCCGAGGAAAAAGGGGAGACGGTGGTTGTCGGGCGACAGAGCGGCAGCGGCCCAGAGATGCTCCTTCGCCTTCTCGTACCTTTCCTGGCTCCGGTCAGCAACCGCCCGTGCTCCCAGCCGCAGCCTTACCTCGGCCAAGGCTCGAACCGTCCCAGAGCCACCAACGTCACTGCTGATGCAGTCCTCCAGGAGCGGCAGCGCTGCATCGTAATCTCCGGTCCTGAGCCGTTCCCGAGCCAACTCGTACTTCGCCACGGCCACCAGCGCGTCGAGTTGCCGATCTGGGTGGCGGCGCTGGAGATCTCCCCAGGCATCAACGCTGTCGTGGAAGAGGCCTACCTCGAACGAGGCCAACCCGTAGTGGAAGAGCACCGTGTCATCGGGGCGGTTGCCACCGCTGGTCTGCCGCAACCACGCCAGGGCCTTTTCAGGGTGACCGGCCCGGGCGTGCAGGACGCCGAGGCGGCCGCAGGTCAACGACGAGACACCGCCCCAGCCCGCCGCGCGCTCGTACCATTCGATCGCTTCCTCTGGCCGTGCCTGCCATTCGAGTGTGGCGCCCAGCAGCTCACTCGCTCTGACGTTCGAGGGGTCTCGGTCGAGGAGCGTTCCCAAGATGCGCTCCCCCTCGGACCACTCCCTTCGCTCGAGTCGGAGCGAGGCCAAGGTCAGTAGGGCCGAATTATCGAGCCTGCCCTGTCGATCCGCGGTCAGAAGGTCGTCGAGAGCGGCAGTGAGATCACCCATCTTGAAACGGACGTACGAGCGCTGGATGACAATCGATGCATCACGGGTGTTGAGGCACAGCGCAGTTGTGAAAACTCGATCACCCCCTCTGTAGTCGCCGAGCCAAGCGTGGGCACAGCCTTGCCAGTAGAGCGGCTCCCAGTCATCGGGGGCGACCTCGCGGGCGCTAAGGAACCAGCCAAGCGCTCGGTCCGGTGACCCTCCCATGAGTTCAACCCGGCCAAGTCCGAGGCGGGCCCGCATTACGAGGTGACAGATGTCTTCGGCTTCCTTGTAGACCGAGCCCATAGCCTTACGGACCGCATCGAAGTACGCGGCCTCCGCTGCCTTGAGATCGCCACCGGTCCGATGACGTTCCCCGCAGGCGAGGGCCAGCTCGGCCACCGACCGTGTAGGTTCGACCCGTTCAATGGGCATCACGTTCGTTGAGGGTGGTCGAGACTGCGCTCATCGAAGGATTGGGCCCGTCGCTCCCACTCGTCGAGTTTGGAGCGCAATTTGTGCCTGCTGCGGTCGTAGCCGAGTGGATCCCGCGCAAAGACAGACAGATCGGTGTGGAGCAGCCGTTGGTATCTCCTTGGCGGTAGGTAGGACTCCAACTTAACTCGGCGAGCTGTGGTGGGATCCACAAGCGTTGGTGGGGGTGTTGGGTTCAGATCGATGACATGGAGGTCGTCGAGGAGTTGATTGTCCCGAGTGGGACGCCGGCGGCATGGATGACGATCAAAATCATCTATCCGGCGTGCCATCAAAAGTACATCGTCGGATCGTCTCGTGCACCCTATGCTGGCGGCGCCGTGGAAGACAGGGGCTGGTGTCAGGCGCCACGGCCTCGTGGCGACGTCGGCGGCGGCTAAGCGGTCGGCACGCTCCAGCATCCGGCGGCAGTGTGCCAGCCTGCCACGTGACGACCACATCACTTGCTGCCACCGCTGGACCAGCGCTAGAACGCCGGTGACGGCCAGTGTCGCGGGGGCCTCGACCGTAGCGAGCCGAAACTCCCGGTCAAAGTCACTCGCTTCGTCGGGTAGCAGCGTGGCACGGATCGTGCGCAGTGCGGCATCCGACAGCGCCTGCTGGCTGGGCGTCGCGACGGTGGCTGACACACTGACACCATAGCCACCAACTTGGCATGACTGCGAGATTGTCCGCGGGAGTTTTGAGAAACGATCTTTTGCCGCACATGATTTGCCTCGTCGATGTGCACGACAGCGGTCTCTCCGGTGCCAGCCGCAGCCCCAACGAGGCCAGCACGGCCGACACCTCCCCGGGGCAACCGGACCGGGACGTCGGCGCCTGTGGCGGTCGGGTTGACTGGCCGCTCCGGCCCGGCGGGGCGACGTCGGGCCCACACCCACCCACTCGGGCTAGCCCTGTCCTTCGCACATGACTGAAGGTCGAGTTCTCGGCGTGTCGCCTTGATCATGTTAGCGGGGGATGTCATACCAGGGGTGTGCGGGGTCAGCGGGCGGTGTATGGGCCGTCGAGTGTGGACAAGGCGTTGGGTGCGTTGCCGGTGGTGGCGGAGTTCTGCCGGCGGTTGGACCTGGTCGGGAGCATCGATCGGGCGTGTCCGGTGCGGGATGTGGCGGTCTTGTCGCATGGGCAGGTGATCGAGGCGTTGGTCGCGAACCGGTTGACCTCGCCGGCGCCGATGTAGCGGGTGGTCGACTGGGCGCAGGAGTGGGCGGTGGACCAGGCGTTGGGGGTGTCGGCGGCGGCGCTGAACGACGACCGGGTCGCGCCGGAGCTGGATCGGATCGTGGGGTCGGTGGGCGTGCAGGCGATCGCGGCGTTCGGGGTGGATGTGTCCCGGTTGCACTGGGACATGACCTCGGTGTCGTTGTACGGGGCCTACGAGCAGACCGACCCGGACCA
>JBGSWT010000738.1:0-4197 GCA_041751815.1 Pseudonocardiaceae bacterium | reverse complement strand
GGCACCACCTGCTCGAGGGCACCGAGCAAGCCATCGAGTCGCCCACCAGCAGCGATGTCGGCGGCCACCGGGTCTGTTCCGGAGGGATCACTGCGGATCAGGATCGGTTCACCGGGACCGGTGGGCAGCCGCGCGGGTTCCGCGGCCAATGGCCACACCACGGTCAGCGGCATCGCTTGCGCCGGCCGAATCAGCCCCGGCCCGGATGGCTGGCCGGCAGCGACGGGGGGGATCCCGAGCACCGGCAGCAGCAGCGGAACCGACGCCAACCGGGCGATGCCACCGAAATCCGGCTTGCCGTTGAGGTTGACCAGCACCGGGTACACGCCTGGTTCGGTGATCTGCAGCGACTCCAGGTCCGCCCCGCCGCGCAGCGGCACATCGAGCCGGAACGGGATGCTCTGTCCTGGGGCGAGGTCGCCCGGCACGGGTTGGAACAGGGTCACCTGGGGCGCTTCGGGGACGTCGCGGACGGCCCGGGTGGCCGCATCGTCGGAGGTCACCGGCGCGTCACGTTGCAGCCGAACCGCGAGCTTGGTGATGGGCCGGTCCCCGACGTTGACCACTCGGCCCTCGACTCTGAGCACCGGTGCGCTGGAGGTGGTGACCACCCGAGGGGACATATCGGCCAGCTCGAGTCGAGCCAGGACGTTCGGGCGCTCGGGTTGTTGCGTCGGGGGTTGTTGCGTCGGGGGTTGTTGTTGCGCTTGCGCCAGGGGCGCGCCGAGCAGCAGCAAACCCAGCACCGCTAACAGAAAGGTTGCGGCGATCGAGAGAAACCTGCGCCTCACGCCGAATCCGCGAGCATCTCGGTGGCGCGACGGACGAGGCGACGTTCGTCGGCGTAAGCCAACCGCGCCGGCAGGTCGGCCAGTGGCACCCAGGCCACCTCGGTGACCTCTACGTCGGCGTCGGACAACTCCCCACCCAACGCTCGCAGCAGGAAGTGGTGCACCGTCTTGTGCACCCGGCGGTCCTCGGCGACGAACCAGTAGTCGATGCTGCCCAGGGTGGCCATGACCACGCTGTCGATGCCGGTTTCCTCGGCGACCTCGCGCACTGCCGCCTGCTCGACCGTCTCGCCGTTCTCGATGTGCCCCTTGGGTAGCGACCACAGCAGCCGACCTCGTCGGTCCAGCCGACCGATCACCGCAGCGCGTCCGGTCTCGATGTCGACCACCAGCCCACCAGCGGAGGTTTCGTCCACAGTGCGCAGCCGGCCGGTCCGGCGCCTGACCTGCCCGGCACTGGTGCCCTCCTTGGCTGTCCCCTTCGCGTCCCCCTTAGCGCCCCCTTTATCGTCGCCCCCTTTGACGTCACCGCCTTTATCGTTACTGCCTTTGACGTCACCGCCTTTGACGTGACTGCCGTGGCCGGCCCTGCGTTGGCGGCTGCGGCCCTGGCCACTTGCCTCCCGGGCGGCCTTGTTACGGCTGGACCTACCGGGGGGCGGGGGCATGGCGCCGATGGTATAGGCGAGTCCGGCCTGACCGACGCGCTGCGGTGGTCGACCGTAGCGGCGGCCGGCCCAACACCTTCTGCGATCACCGCCAGTGCAGGCGCAGGCGACGGGCCGTTAGGCTGACTCTCCGTGTCGCCTTCGCCTTCTGTGACTTCCGGGCTAGGAAACCGCATCCCGTTGCTGAGTACTGCACAGCAGAATGCGATTGTGGAGCTGCTCCGGATCGCGCCGGTGGCTGATGAGCTAGCCGCCCGGTTCACCGCGGCCGGTCATTCGCTGTACCTGGTGGGCGGCAGTGTGCGGGACGCCCTGCTGGGCAGGTTGGGCAGCGACCTGGACTTCACCACCGACGCCCGACCGGACGCCATCCAGCGGATTCTTGACGGCTGGGCCGATGCCGTGTGGGACACCGGGATCGCCTTCGGCACCATTGGCGCCACCAGGGCTGGCACTCACTGCGAGATCACCACCTACCGGGCTGACCGCTACGACCGGGTCTCCCGCAATCCGGACGTCGTCTTCGGTGACACTGTCGAGGGCGACCTCGCCCGGCGCGACTTCACCGTGAATGCAATGGCCGTCCAGCTGCCGTTGCGAGACCTGCTTGCAGGGTCGAGCCATCATGACCGCGGTGCTGGCCGGTTCATCGACCCGCACGGCGGGATGGCCGCGTTGGCCCGTCGTGAGCTGGACACCCCGGCGACGCCGCAGGAGTCCTTCGCCGACGATCCGCTGCGGATGCTGCGCGCGGCTCGGTTCGTCTCCCAGCTCGGTTTCACTCTCGCCCCGCGGGTGCGGGCGGCGCTGGCTGAGATGGCACCCGAGATCCGGCGCATCACCGTCGAGCGGGTGTCCGCGGAGCTGTCCAAGCTGCTGCTCGGGGCGGATCCGCGGGCCGGTGTGGAGCTGTTGGTGGATACCGGGCTGGCCGACCACGTGCTGCCCGAGGTGCCCGCGATGCGCCTGGAGATCGATGAGCATCATCAGCACAAGGACGTCTACGTGCATTCGCTGACGGTGCTCGACCAGGCGATCGCGCTGGAGGACCGCGGGCCGGATCTGGTGTTGCGGCTGGCGGCATTGCTGCATGACATCGGCAAGCCGGCCACCCGCAGGCATGAGTCCGGTGGCGGGGTGAGCTTTCACCATCACGAGGTGGTCGGGGCCAAGATGGTCCGCAAGCGGTTGCGCGCCCTGCGTTACCCGACGCACGTCGTCGAGGACGTCGCCAAGCTGGTGTTCCTGCACCTGCGGTTTCACGGCTACGGCAGCGGTGAGTGGACCGACTCGGCGGTGCGTCGCTACGTCACCGACGCCGGTGACCTGCTGCCACGGCTGCACAAGCTGGTCCGGGCCGACTGCACAACCCGCAACCGTCGCAAGGCGCTCGCGCTGCAACGCACCTACGACGATCTCGAGGCCCGTATCGACCGGATCCGCGCCGACGAGGACCTGGCAGCGGTGCGCCCGGACCTGGACGGCAACGCCATCATGGAGCTGCTCGGGTTGCCACCGGGTCCACTGGTGGGCCAGGCATGGCGACACCTCAAGGAGGTCCGCCTGGACCGGGGCACACTGTCCCGCGAGGAAGCCGAGGCTGAGCTGCACCGCTGGGCCCAAGACAACCTCCCCCAGTAGTCCTCCCGACTGCTCTCAGCCTCCCGAGCTCAACGCGTCATTGCGCGCGTAGCGTTGGGCACTGACACCGCGGTCCGGAAGGAAATCAGCTCAATGCGCAGTAATCTCTTCGCTCCGAGCCACCAGGAAGCCAGCGCCGCCCAGCCGGGCATGGTGCTGCAGAACTCCAAGATGCTCAAGATTGCGCTAGCTGGCGAGGTGCTCGCCCGGCGGGGTTCGATGGTCGCTTACCAGGGCGAGGTGCAGTTCAAGGCGCTGGGCTCGGGCGGGATCGGCAAGTTCCTCAAGCAGCAGTTGACCGGTGAGGGTGTCCCGCTGATGAAGGCCTCCGGTCAGGGCGACGTGTTCCTCGCCGATGCCGCCGCCGACGTGCATCTGATCGACCTGGAGGGTCCGCACGATGCATTGACCGTCAACGGTAAGAACGTGCTGGCCTTCGAGCCCACCCTGAGCTATGAGATCCGCCGGGTCGACGGCGTGGGCATGTACTCCGCTGCGGGACTGTACAACTGCGTGTTCACTGGGCAGGGCCGGATCGCGATTACCGCCAAAGGTGCACCGGTGGTGCTCGCTGTCGATCAGCCCACCTACGCCGACCCGCAGGCGGCGATCGCCTGGTCCGCAGCGCTGCAGACCGGGTTTCACCGGGCTGACCAGCTAGGGCTGGGCACGCTGCTGGGTCGCAGCACCGGGGAGGCGTTCACGATGAGCTTCGCCGGCCAGGGCTTCGTCATCGTGCAACCCTCGGAGGAACTGCCGGCGAGCCTGATGAGTGGCACGGGAAGCGGGGATCAATCCGGGTCCGGCGGGCTGCTCGGTGGCCTGATGGGGCGCTGACAGCGGTGCATCCTGACGAGGCTCCGGTCGTCCTGCTCGACGAGGACTGCCGTCCCATCGGGCAGCTGCCAAAGTCGCAGGTTCATCATGCCGCGACACCGCTGCATCTGGCGTTTTCCTGCTACGTCTTCGACGGTTCCGGCCGGCTGCTGATGACCCGCCGTGCCACCGGCAAGCGGACCTGGCCGGGGGTGTGGACTAACACCTGCTGCGGGCACCCGCTGCCTGGTGAGCCCGCCGCGCAGGCGGCAGCGCGGCGG
>JBGSWT010000737.1:0-1826 GCA_041751815.1 Pseudonocardiaceae bacterium | reverse complement strand
GTCGGCCATCGAGGCGGGCGCGATGGCCGCGACCATCGCCCAGCAGCCCAAGGTGCTCGGCCGCACCGCCGTCGAGCAGGCCATCAAGGCAGCCAAGGGTGAACAGGTCCAGCGGGTCATCGACGTTGAGGTACAGGTCGTTACCAGAAAAAACGTCGCCGAGTTCAAGTAGTTGGTGAGCACCAGGGGCGTACACGCCGTACACGAGAGCCCGACACGCGGGTTAGGGCTCGGCCGCGATGCGTTGCACCACGGGTTGCAGATCCTGGGCGAGCACTGCGTGCAGGGATACCGCGGCCACCCGGTGTTGGCGGTCCAGCACGATGGTCAGCGGCACCACCGAACGCGGGATTCCCTTGAGCGCCAGCAAGGTCCGGCCGGGCGGATCGAAGATCGACGGGTAGGTCAGCCCGAAGTCGCGAGCGAAGTCCGCCCCGGCCTGCTGGCTGTCTCGCACGTCGATTCCGAGGAACTGCACGCCCTGACCCGCCGTGGCGGTGGCGACCTGTACCAGGTCATCCGCCTCGGCCCGGCACGGCCCACACCATGAACCCCAGACGTTGAGCACCACCACCTGCCCGCGGTAGCGCTGAAGTGACACCGTCGCGCCAGGTTCGGTGAGGCTCTCCCCGGCCAGACCGGTGACCACTCCGCGGGTGGCCGGCGGGTCGTAGTAGATGTCGGTCTTCCCGCCAGGTGTGACGAACTCGAAGGTGCCGCCGCGGGCTACCGCATCGGTTCCGGTAGCGCAGCCGGCCAGCAGCATCACGGCTGCCATGAGCAGCAGCGCACGTGTCATGCCCCGGCCACCTTGGGATCCGACTCGCCGGCGGGCTGGGTGTAGACCACCTCGACCAGCTCATCACCGGCGAACACCAGACTGGTCAGCGAGGCCAGGGAACACTGCCTGCGCCGGGGGTCATGCCAGAGTCGCCGCTGATCCAGATACCGGCGCAACGTCCAGATCGGTAGCTGATGGGACACGCAGACCGCCTCGTGTCCGGTGGCCCGGTCCCGGGCGCGGTGCGCCGCCGCGAGCATCCGGCTGGCGATCTCCCGGTACGGCTCCCCCCAGGACGGCCGGAAGGGGTTATGCAGCTTGGGCCAGTACCGCGGGTTTCGCAGCGTCCCGTCCCCGACCGAGATTTTGGTGCCCTCGAACACGTTGTCCGCCTCGATCAGCTGCTCATCGATGACCACGTCGAGGCCATGCCGGGCGGCGATCGGCTCCCCGGTCTGCTGCGCTCGCTGCAACGGCGAGGCGACCACGTGCACCACATCGTGGTCGCGGAGATACTCGGCGACCATCTCGGCTTGGCCGACGCCGACGTCGGAGAGCCGGAAACCGGGTAGCCGGCCGTAGAGGATCCCGTCCGGGTTGTGCACCTCGCCGTGCCGTAGCAGGTGCACCACGGTGCGACTCACGGCGGACCCTGTTCTTGGGGCTCCGGCACCTGAGCGGCGGCCCGGGCGGCGTGCGGCAGTGCCGCGGCGATCAGCCCGAAGGACTCGTCGTCCAGTGCTGCGGACACGAACCAGGCCTCGAATGCACTGGGCGCCGTGTAGACGCCGCGCTCGAGCAATGCGTGGAAAAAGGCCGGGTAACGCCAGGTCTGGGTAGCCTGCACGCCCGCATAGTCACGCACCGGCCCGGTGTCGGTGAACAACACGCTGAGCAGCGAGCCCGCGGTCTGCACCACATGGGGCACGCTCTGAGCGTCCAATGCCTCGTCGAGCAGCCCGGCCAGCCGAGCGGCCGCCGCGTCCAACCGGGCGTAGACCTCCGGACCAGCGGCCCGCAGCGTGGCCAACCCGGCAGCCACCGC
>JBGSWT010000736.1:0-2811 GCA_041751815.1 Pseudonocardiaceae bacterium | reverse complement strand
CCAGCGCCGGCGCCACCGCCCGTGACTTCGCCGCCTGGCTGAGCCCGCGGGACGGTGCCGAGCTTCTGCGCGCTGCCGTGGAAGCCGAGGGCGTCCGCTTCATCGTCGCCAACGGCGTATCCGCCAACCGGTATCGCTGCGCCGACCTATCGGGCGCCGCCGAGAAGCTCGGATACCAGCCCATCGACGACGCCTGGACCTACCTTGAGCAGCGAGGCTGGTGACGGCGTCGAGGTACGACGTCGATTTGGTCCTACCAGGCGGTCGCGGACACTGTCGCCCACGTCGCGAACCAGGTCAGGGCCACATCGGCGCAGGTCGCGCTTGCCTGGACCATGAGCCGGTCCCGGCTCGTGCACCCCATTCTGGGTGCCCGCTCGGCCTCTCAGCTGCTCGATAACCGCGGGGCGCTGCAGGTCGTGCTGACGCCGGAACTGCTGGCCGATCTCGAGGCGGCGACACAGTTCCAGCTCGGTTTCCCCCATGACTTCATCGAGGAGACGAAAGGATCCGTCTACGGCGACTCGGGACCGCGAGTCGACGGCCGCTGACGCCCCTCGTGACCGAGCGGACGCGGCGGCGTCAGGCGAACTGCGCCCATGGGGTGCGCAGGACGTCTCGCGTGATCTCCAACTGGCCGCGGTGTTGGGCGAGCTCCTCGTAGATGTGCAGCAGCGCGCCGCCCTGGGTGCAGGCCAGCGGCAGCCCGCAGTCCTCAGCGTGCGGACTACCGCGTGGTGGACCGAACGGGTCGAGCGCGACGATGTCGGCGCGTAGTTGCTGCCGGGCTCGCTCCAGTTGATCCGTCAGCTCGGCGACGCGACCGGTGGCCCGGAATTCGGCAGGCCGGTCGCGGACGATGCTGCGGCCGGCGATGATCTCGCCGCCCCAGTACTCCATGACGCCGAAGCAGTGGGTGAGGATCGCGAACGGCGAGTTTGCGCCCGGCACGTCGGGTCGGCGATTGGCGAGGGCGTCGCCGAGGTCGTTGACGATTCGCACCATGCCATCGAGCGCATCGTCCACGTAATACAGGAAGTCGTCGATCGAGATCATGACGTCAGCATCGCAGACCGGCAACGTCTGGCTCAGCCGCCGGCGCGCTGCTCGGCAAGCTGGCGGGCCAGTTCGGGGTTGAACAGCTCCAGCGCGCGCTGGGGCTCCAGGGCGGGCCCGATCGGCAACAGTCCCAGGATGGACTCTGGTGCCGGTGTGGTGACGTCGCCGAGTCCGAGTGCGCGAGCCACTTCTATCGTGGGCACGCCGTAGCGCAGCCCCTGGTCGGTCACCAGCCAGATCGCCCCGGTGTCGGGTCGCTGCCCCGGCACCACACCGCGGACCAGGGCCCCCTTGGTCGGCTTGAGGAAGACACTGTCGGCCGTCTGACCGTTGGCTGCACGGGGCACCTCGACCGGGCTGTCGCCATCGTCGAGCGGCAGCCGCTCGCCTGGATCGATGGTGATCACCGGAGCCTGGTCCGGAGCCTGCCAAGTGAGGCAGGCGATCGGGCTCTCGGTGATCTTGACGACCTGCGGGATCCGGGCCGGGAAGCCGGTGAAGTCGAGCTGACCCGCTACCGGGGCCTCCGGCACCTGTGAGATGGCCTCCGGCGTGACATCCGTGAAGTCGGTGCTGGCGCTGCGGTGGTAGCGGATCAGGTCGGCCACCGCACGCTCCACCGGCTGCGTACCTTGCGGCAACAGCAGGAAGTATGACTGCTCGATCGCCCCTTTCACCCGCACCACCTCGCCGACCTGTACACCGGGCAGGAAGGGCGAGGGCTTCCCGGGCGGGATGTCCGGCAGCGTGAGCGGGGGTCCCTCGGGGATCGCATTGAGCAGGCCGGTACTGACCGTGCGCGGCACGACGTTGCCCAACCGGTAAAGGGTGCGGACCGCGGCGTCACGCAGGTCGACCTGCCCTCGGCCGCCCTGCCACACCAGAGAGGTGGCTCCGGTGCTCTGCTCGGCGACCAGCAGAGCCTGATCGTCGCCGAGCGGGCGGCCCGGCGGCTGCCCCTCCCGGACCAGGACAGTAGTAGACAGCTGCGGCTGGGACTCCCCGTTCAGTAGATCCGGCCGGACCTTGGCGGTGTCGCATACCGACCAGACGCCCTGGATCAGGTTCTCCGGCACCGGCAGGGGCGGCGCGCCGGGAAGCCCGGTGGACGGTGCGCGGCCGATGTCGGCCAACGCGGAGTCGGCGACCCTCTTGGTCTCCGGTGCCTCCCGGCCCGGTGAGATCGCCGCCAGCAGCAGGCGCGCCGAGGTCAGGTTGAGCACCGGAATGAGCCGTCGCGGGTTGTCCTGCACCACGAAGACGGTTTCGGATGGGGTGCCGATGACGATCTCATTGCCACTGACCTGGCTGGTCGGGCTGAACTGGCCGACCACGAAGAATGCCGCCAACCCCAACACGCCCAGGATCAGGCCGACCGCGGTAGCCCGCAAGTGCTGGCGCATCGGCTCGTGCAGCATCACCGCGTCCTTGCGGACCAGTGCCGACTCCATCCTGCGGAGCACGAAGCGGTACGCCTGCACCTGCGACGTGGTGGTCGGATCCTTGGACATCGGGTGCCTGCCGCTCTCCCCTGGGCTGTAGCGTGCCGCAGGATACGGAGGCGCAGACATGACCGGTGCACTGCCCGCCACGGTGACCGCCCGGCGGCGCTCGACGGGCTCGCGCCTGGGCCCGCTGCCCGTCGTCAACCTGGTGTTGTTGGAGATCGGGCTCGCCATCGGTCTGGCGCTGCTCGCCGTGGACACCGCCCTGTGGTGGGCAGCGCTGGGAGTGCTGCTGGTCGCAACACCA
>JBGSWT010000735.1:0-4816 GCA_041751815.1 Pseudonocardiaceae bacterium | reverse complement strand
GCGCATAGGGCACCCGTTCAGGCAGCAACCGGACCCGCGGCCCGCGGGGGCCAGGCCACCCATCGCGGATTCGCGCCACCGCGTCGGCGACGCCAAGGCCGACATCCGGCGCGCTGGTCACCGCGTCGATCCGGGGCAGCGCGGCGAGAAAATGCAGCTTCTCTCTGGACAGTCCCCGTCCGGGCCGACCCGGCGGCACGTTGACCGCCACTCGCCGGTCGATATCGGACTCGCCAGGGTCACCCAGACGCAGCTCGAAGCGGGTACCGAGCAGGTCCTTCAGGGCGGGCCGGATCTCCGCCCACCGGGTGGCGCCGATCATGACGTGCACCCCGTAGGACAGGCCCAGCGTGGCCAGGTTGACGACCTTCATCTCCAGGTCGCTGGCGTCGAACTCCTGGCGGAAGCCGTGCCACCCGTCGATGACCAGGAACACGTCGCCGAACGGGTCTTCGCGCAACTGCTCTGTCTGGGCTGAGGGACCGCGCAGCTTGCGGGCCCGGAAGTCGGCCATCGAGTCGATTCCCAGCGAGCGAAACCGCTTCTCCCGGGCGGTCAGCAGGGCGGCCACCTCGGCGATGATCCGCCGCACCGTGTCGGGCTCCAGCCGCCCAGCCACCCCCCCGCTGTGCGGCAGGCTGTCCAGCGATGCCAGCGTGCCGCCACCGAAGTCGATGCAGAAGAACTGCACTTCTTCGGGAGTGTGGGTCAGCGCCAGCGACATCAGCAGGCAGCGCAGCAGGGTGGACTTGCCCGACTGCGGGCCGCCGGTGACCACGACGTGACCCGCAGCTCCGGAGAGATCCGCCCAGAGCAGATCGCGTCGCTGTTCGTAGGGTTTGTCGACGATCCCGACCGGGACGGCCAGCCGCGCGTTGCCGAAGAACCCTGCCGGGGACAACCCGCGATCCTCGGTGACCGACAGCGGGGGCAGCAGCTGGTCCAACGAGGGCGGCTGGTCCAGTGGTGGCAACCACACCTCGTGGGCTGGGGGTCCCTGCCCACCCAGCTTGGCGACCACGACATCCAGCACGCTGGGCTCGGCGAGATTTTCTGGCGGAGCTTCGAACACCGGCTGCTGGCCCGGCAGCTCAGCGACCTCGGGCAGATCCACGTAGTCGGGTACGAACAGCCGCGGCCGCCGATCTGAGCTGACCGCGACCGTGCTGGCCATCGTGACGACACCGCCGGCCCGGTAGGGGCCTGAGACGTAGGCCGCCTTGAAGCGCTCCATGGACGTGGTGTCGAACTTCAGGTAGCCCGAACCGGGCACCGGCGGCAGCTCGTAGGCGTCGGGAACGCCGAGCACCGCCCGAGACTCCCCAGCGGAGAAAGTCTTCAGACCGATCCGGTAGGACAGGTGGGACTCCAGACCGCGCAGCCGGCCCTCCTCGAGACGCTGCGAGGCCAGCAGCAGGTGCATCTGCAGCGAGCGACCCAGCCGGCCGATGGCCACGAACAGGTCGATGAACTCAGGTTTCTGGGCAAGCAGCTCGGAGAACTCGTCGATCACGATGAACAGCGCCGGCAGTGGATCGAGGTCAGCGCCGTTATCCCGGGCCTTCTCATAGTCCTTGACGTTGGCGAAGTTCCCCGCGGTGCGCAGCAGCTCTTGGCGGCGGTTCATCTCACCGGCCAGCGCGTCTTGCATGCGGGTGACCTGGGTCAGGTCGTCGGCCAGGTTCGTGATCACGGCGGCGACGTGTGGCGCGCGCTCCATGCCCAGGAATGTGGCGCCGCCCTTGAAGTCGACCAGCACGAAGTTCAACACCGCCGACGAGTGCGTGGCCATCAGGCCCAGCACGAAAGTGCGCAGGAATTCCGACTTCCCCGACCCGGTGGCCCCCACGCAGAGACCGTGCGGGCCCATCCCGCCCTGGGCAGCTTCCTTGATGTCCAGCTCCACCGGCTGGCCGAGCTCGCCCACCCCGATCGGCACCCGCAGGCGGTCCCGCATCGGCCGTGGTCGCCACGCCTGGGTCACGTCGAAGGCATGGGGATCAGCAGGCAGGCCGAGCAGCTCCAGCAGACCCGGGTTGGCCAGCAGCGGCTCGTCGCTGCTGTCGGACTCCTGCGGACCGATCCGGTACGGGGACAATGCTCGCGCCACCGCCTCGGCCTCAGCGACACCGAGCGAGTCGGGGACCCCGAAGAACTCGACTCCGGCCGGCCCGCGGGCTCCGATCGCCGTGCCCTCGATCGCCAGCTGCAGCCCGCGGCGGCTGATCAGGCTGCCAAGCGAGTCCGAGAGATCGAGCAGGGTGACCCCGGCCATGCCCTCCTCCAGGATGATCTGCTCCTCCCCGGTGACCTCTCCACCGTCGATGATGATCACGATATGTGGACCGTCGCCATGGGTCTGGGCATTGCGGGCGAACCGTGGGCGGTCGGCCAGCTGCTCGCCGAGCAACCTCTCGATCTGCGCCAGTGATCCGGCCATCATCCGTCTCGGACCAGCGCCGTCGACCAGACTCGGGTGCTGCAGGTGCGGCAGCCACTTCACCCATTCCCAGTCCGCCTTCGCCCGCCCGACGGTAACCACGGCAACAAGCAGGTCATCGGGAGGGTGGAAGGTGACCAGCTGGGTCACCATCGAGCGGGCCAGCTCGCGCGTCGCGACGTGCGCGCCGGTGATCCCGATTGCGGCGAATCCGCGAACCGACAGCGAGATCGGCAGATCGGGCACGATGGAATGAGCCCGGACGAACTGGCGCAATGCCAGCGTGGTGATCGGCTCCAGCTCGTCCACCGGACCGGTCTGCGGCGCCACCAGCCGGGTGGCCAGCCGCTGCGAGCCCCGGCAGATCCGTACATGGCAGAAGTCCACATCGCCGCTGCGACGCTCCCACATCCGCCGGCTGCTCGCGATCGACCACAGCGCGGCCGGATCAGGATGGGTCCACTCCAACGCCGCGCGCTGTTCCAGCGCCGCCTTTCTGGCCCGCTCCCGCATCTGGCCCAGGTAGCGCAGGTAGTCCTTGCGGTCCTCATTCATCTCGGCCTTGGCCTGGCCACGCCCGCGGCCGCCGCCGACGAACATGCCGACGGTCGACACCAGCATCATGATCGGGAACAGCAGGAACACCGGGTTGCTCTTGGCGTCTCCGGTGGTGAAGACGAACGCCACCATGCCCAGCACAGCCGCGATCATCACGATCGGCAGGATCTTCTGCACGATGTTGCCGGGGATGGTCCTGGGCACCTCGGGTGGTGCTTCGAGATGCACCTCACCACCGGGCATCTTCGGTGCGGCCAGCCGAGGTGACCGCCGAAACTGCACCGTGCTCACGCCAGTTCACCTCCGCACCCTTGTGGGCGAGGCGGACACCCTAGCGCCGCAAACTGGCGACCCGGCGCACAGGCAGGTTCCTCGGCTCGGATCATGCGCCATCCTCGGGAAGTGCTTATCCAGTCCGATCGGCCTCCCGCGCACACCTTGTCGTATGGCGCCGAACGGGACCACGTGATCGATCTGTGGCTGCCCGATGGCGGTCCCGCGCCACTGATCGTGCTGATCCACGGCGGGTTCTGGCGGGCGACGATCGACCGGATGCACCTGCGGCCGATGGCGGGCGGGCTCGTCGAGGCGGGGTACGCCGTGGCTGTTCCCGAATACCGGCGGACCGGTCAGCCCGGCGGGGGCTGGCCGGGCACCTTCGACGATGTGGCGACCGCGCTGGACCAGCTGCCAGCGCTGGTGCAGCCGTACGGCTTGAACGCGGCGGATGCAGTGTGGGCGGGGCACTCGGCCGGGGGGCATCTCGTGCTCTGGGCATCTTTGCGCCACCGGCTGCCCACGGACACGTCGTGGCATCTGCCCGCTGCGCCAGCCGTCCGGAAAGTGGTG
The DNA here is from genome assembly GCA_041751815.1 of Pseudonocardiaceae bacterium. Taxonomy (GTDB): domain Bacteria; phylum Actinomycetota; class Actinomycetes; order Mycobacteriales; family Pseudonocardiaceae. Next base: position 969 of record JBGSWT010000735.1, on the reverse strand, counting down.
TCCCTCGCGGGCTGCGCCGATCTCTCGCTGGTCAGCGCTTGGCGGCTCGACAGGGGGGCAGCGAACGACCTGATGGGTGGAACACCCGGCGAATACCCGAACCGCTACGCCCTCGCCGACCCGTCCTTACTACTTCCCGGGGCCGTGCCAACCATCCACCTGCATGGCGCCGAGGACGGCCACGTCCCCATCGCGATCGGCCGTGCGTACGCCGCCCGCGCTCGCCGGGTCGCAAGCCCGATCGAGTTCCTGGAGCTGCCAGCCGTCGAGCACTTCGCCCTCATCGATCCACTGTCAACCGCCTGGCCTCATGTCCTCGCCGCCCTCGCCCGGTGAGACAGACCCCCTTGAACGATCGGGCATGGTGCGCATGGATACTCCACCGCACCAAGAAGGCCGCCGTGACCACGCACCGATGTGCATACCAACGGTCGGCAGGCCGAGCGAGAGGGTGCAGCGGTGCCAACCAAAGCCAGCGGAGTTTCAGCGGTGCGGCCGTCGGTTGCTGGGGTGACGGTTGCGCCGTCCACCGTGTTCAGCCGAGTGACGGTGGTGGCACCGCGGACACGTGTCGACCTGGCGCTGCCGTCGGACGTCGCGGTGGCGAATCTCCTTCCTTTGGTGCTCAAGATGGCCAGCGAAGCCACTCCGGACGGTGGCAGCAGGCACGGCGGCTGGTGCCTAGCCAAACTCGGCGGTGACGCGATCGATCCCGACCGCTCATTGAGCTCGTTGGGCGTCGTCGACGGCGATCTCCTGCAACTTCGGCATCGCAGCGACGATCCCCCGCTTCCGCTGTTCGACGACGTGGTGGAAGCGATCGCGGTATCCGCCCCGGACAGTTACCGCCCATGGACCCAGAACACCGCGCGCACACTCGGGATGGTTGCGGCGGGGTTGGCGTTGCTCGCCGGTGCCGTCGCGTTGTTTCGCGCTGGGCCCGGCCTCGGCGTCGCCGTCGTCGCGGGC
>JBGSWT010000734.1:0-1964 GCA_041751815.1 Pseudonocardiaceae bacterium | reverse complement strand
GGCCAGCCGGAGCAGGGCCAGGCCAGGTTGCGGTTGCCACCCCCACCGGCTCGCGCTGCGGTAGGCATCCTCAGCCGCGGCGAACTCCCCGAGCAGCCGATGGATCTCGCCCTGCCGGTATGACGCCGCCCCAGTGGCCAGCTGGTTGGCCCCGCGGGCCAACCGCTCACCGGCGCGCCGCGCCTCCTCGAGGGCATCCGGCCAGGCGCCGTGCAACTGCATGATCTCGGCCCGGTGCACGAGGCATTGGCCGGTGAAGTTCAACATGTCCGGCTGCGCCTCGCACCAGCGGGTGAGGGCCGCTGTCCACTCACGGGCCCGGGGTAGCTCGTAGAACTCCTGGCAGGCCTCGATCACGCTGCAATAGATCAGTCCGGTGAAAAGCGGTGACGACAGCTCCCCGGCGACCACTGCCACCATCGCCTCGTCCAGCAGTGCCAGACCTTCCTTGACCCGCTTCATTCTGACCAGGACCCGGCCCTGCGCGTGCAGGGCGAAGGCGGCCAGATCGACATCCCCGAAACGGTCCCCGATCTCTGCGATGCGGGCTGCGGTGGCGTACCCAGCCTCGTATTCACCGGGGCACATTTGCTGCAGCACGACGGGCACCAGGAGGTAGCCCCGCTCGACACAGTCTCGCTGCGCCCGTTCGAGCAACCGCTGCGCCCGGCTGAACCATCCGGTCGCGCGCGAGATCTCTCCCGCGTCGATGAGGCCCAACCCCAGCCAGATCGCACACCGGGCTGCACACACCGGCTCCCCGGCGTCCAGATACACGTGATAGGCACGATCCAGCGCACCGATACCGTCGTCGTTCCGATCAATCAGGTATGCCGAGGTCGCGAGCAACTCGAGATCTTCCGCCCCGAGCGGAGTCGCCTCGTCGGCCAGGGAGAGCGCCTTGTACGCAGTCAGCCACGCTCGCTGACGGTAGGCCTCGCGGCCACGGTCACGTTCGTCCATCGCAGCGCTGTCTGCACCGGACATCTCGCCACACCCGCTCCGGGCGGTTGTCGGGTCCGCTGTGCTGATTGTGCCGCACGCCCGACCTTTGGGGTATACGGCCAGGCCAGGTTCACAGTCGAAATTCCGCCCGGTCGTTGAGCCACCACAGCAGGGGATCTTTGATCAGTGCGGCCAGGTGCGCGTATCCGCGAGTCGACGGGTGGTAGGCGTCCCCGGCCGCAAGCTCCTGGCGCCAGATCTCGTCACTGGACAGCGCAGCCGCGACGTCGACGAAAGGGACTCCCCGTGCCGCGCATACCTCGCCCATGCCAGCCGCAAGATCACCGATGCGCCGCGTCGTCTCGATGTCCGCGACCGGCGCCGGACCGACCACGAAGGTCGCCCATTGCGCGCGGTGCGCGTCGTCGAGCATCGTGCCCAGCACAGCCAGCGTCCGGGATCGGGGAACACGACGCTGCCCGGACCGCAGATCGACGTCATTGAGGCCGAAGGCGGCCACAACCCCGAAGACGTCACCGTCCTTGAGTCGCGGGCGTACCTCGTCGAACCACCGGCGTGAGACGTCCACCGAGGTGTCGCGCCGAACGCCCAAGTTGTAGACGGTGAGGTCGAGCCCACGGGCCCGCGCAGCCACCGCAACGTGGCCTACCCATCCTTGACCGGTCGGATCGCCGACCCCCACGACGTAGGAGTCTCCCAACACGCAGATGCGTACGTCACTCACGCCCATCGGTCCCGGCCCACTCGCCTACGTCGGACGACCACCACGGTCGCCGCTGAGCAGACCCTAGCCCTCAGTGATTGTCAGGGCCGTCGGCTAGTTTATCGAACGTATGTTCGACTACAATGCTGGGAGTGCGGAATGGACGAGGGGTTGCGCAGGGTACTGCGGCAGCGCGTGGAGGCGTACCTGCGCGACGCGGAGCGTCTGCTCCGTGGGGCCGAGCCCGGAGCGGCATGGCCAGCGGTGCGGGCTCGGCTGCTGCCTCTTGCCACGG
>JBGSWT010000733.1:0-2112 GCA_041751815.1 Pseudonocardiaceae bacterium | reverse complement strand
AGGACCAGCAGGTTTTCGCTGTTACGCCGCATCCGGGTAGCAAGGTGGTCCAGCTGGAACAGGTTGTCCAGCTGCTTGGGATCCTGCTCACCACTCTCCAGGCGGTCGATGAGCTTGAGTTGCCGCTCCACCAGACCCTGGGTGCGGCGCGACAGGTTGACGAAGATGTCGTTGACGTTGGCGCGTTGCTGAGCCTGCTCGCCGGCCAGCCGGACCGCCTGACTGTGCACCTCGTCGAACGCCCGGGCGACCTGCCCGATCTCCTCGTGGGTGCTGACCGCGACGGGGGCGATCACCCGCTCGGGCACGTCGCCGTCACGAATCCGGGCCATCGCCTCGGGCAGCCGGTCGGCGACGTCGAGCGCCGTGCGTTTGAGCACACCAAGCGGCCGCAGCAGCGCCCGGGTGATGAACACACCGACCAGCACACCCAGCGCCAGCGCGAAGAAGAGGATCACTGAATTCAGGCCGGCCGCAGTGCGCACCTCGTCGCGCAGCGCCCGGGCGGTCTGATCGATCCGCTGCCGCAACTCATCCTCGACGGTCGCAACATTGCCGATGACCGCTGCGTTGCGCCGGTCCCATTCCTCCGGCGCAATGTTCAGCGGTTCACCGATGGCACCGCGGTTGAGCACGAGTTGCAACAGCCGCTGCCGGGACAGCTCGGCCTCCCCACCAACCCGCGCGGCGTCAGCGCGATCAGCAGGCCCCAGGGCGCCCCGGAGTGCGTCCTCTTCGATGCGCAGCCGGACGGCCGCCGTCCGCACATCTTCAATCTGGCCGGGAGTGAGGCGGTTGGCGTAGAGGGCCGCGGACACGATGGCGTGCTGACGACTGATCTGTTCACGACCAGCGATCAGGGCGTGCCCGGCGGCAGCGTCGTCGGTCACGGCGACGTCGTCGAGCTGACGGGTGAGCGCGGCGTCCAGCGCGATGAGCGGGTCGATCGTGGCGCTGTACTCGATGACCACTACCTCGACCGGGCCGAAGCCGGTGGTCACGCTCGCCCGCAGTGGTCCCAGCGCGCTGAGTCGGGCCAGCGCGGAGCCGTAACCGGTGGATTGCAGGTCCGTCACCTGGTTGCCAGCCGTTGCGACCGCTTGTGAGGCGCTGTCTACGGCCTGGAACTGCACGTTCAGCGGCTGCCGGTCACCATCGCGGCCCGTGGCGACAAACGCCGTGGCCAGGTCCCGTTCCCGCTGTACGGCCCCGATCAGGTCGGACAGCTGCTGTTGCACGCGGACGATCTGGGAGATGCGGGCGTAGCCGGGTCCGGCGTCGGCCTGGTCCACGATCCGCAGCACACCCGCGACAAGGGCAACGATGGTCGGCACCAGCAGGACGGCGGCCAGCTTGACCACGACCGGCCAGTTTCGCCAGTGCCACCGGGATCGGTTGGATTCCGGGGCAGTCGTCGGCGCCGACTCCGCAGGGCTGTTTACGTCGGCGGTCATGCTGCCGCCTCCGCGGGACTCAGTGCGTCGGCGGTCATGACCAGCCTCCCGCGGCGGCCGAGAGTCGCGAACTACTCGCTGGCACAGTGGGGTCCCTCCCCAGGGTTTGACGTTGGCCGGCAGACGCATCCGGCTGGCGCCACGGGTCACCGCGATCGTGGGCGTCCGCACCGCACGGACGGGGCACCTCTGGCACCGACCGGATACGTCCGATGTAGGGCACGGACGATACGACGGCCTGGGCAGGGCCTCCCCGCGGGTCTCGTAGAACTTCCTCTCTGCTCGCCGAGCGCGCCAGTGTTCTGAGCGCACAGCACCCGCTCGGCGTAACCGACTAGACCAGGATGGCCGTACTCCACTGCTCTGAGTGGTCATCGAGCCGCCAGTCGAGGGTCGCTCACTCTGGAGTGACAGACGGCGACGGGCGCCGCCTCGGTCGTCCGTCAGCGATGTCGCCGCACCTGCGACACTGGTTCTGACCGAGCCGACCACCAGCCGCGGTGCTTATCAACTCGGAGGAACCCACGTTGAGCCCATCGCCTGAGGTCGGGCCACTTATCGTCCAGTCTGACAAGACGCTGCTGCTGGAAGTCGATCACCCGGCGGCCGGCGCGGCACGCGCCGCGATCGCGCCCTTCGCCGAGCTGGAGCGGGCACC
>JBGSWT010000732.1:0-3103 GCA_041751815.1 Pseudonocardiaceae bacterium | reverse complement strand
GCCGGCCCGGTCGGGCGCACGGTCTTCGGGCGTCGCGGGTCCAGTGGGAACGGCGCTGACGTCATCGGCGGTGATTCCGCGCAGGCTGGGGTGGCGGCACGGGGTTTGCGCTCAACTCCGTTCCAGGGCTGGCAGAACACTCCGGCGCTGTCGCTGGACGTCGGGGACCGAGTCACGCACGACAAGTACGGCCTGGGCACCGTGGTGGCCACCGACGGCAGCGGCCCGCGGGCCACCGCAACCATCGACTTCGGTTCCGCTGGAAAAGTCCGGCTGATGCTGATCGGCGGGGTCCCCCTCGTGAAGCTGTAGCCCGGTTGGTGGCCCTTCAAGTACCGCCAACCCCCCGCTGGGAGGTCTTCAACCGCCGCCAACCCTCACGAGTCGGTCGACGTCACAGATCGAGGGCCGTGGGGAAACGGTTCGGCAGGCCGGCGAACAGATCGTCTTCAGGAATGGGCGTTCCCGTGGTGTCACGGGTACGGATATTAGGTCTCTGTGCCAAACGCAGAGGAGAACTGTGCGGCGGGAAGGCATCGTGCCGAATGGCCGCCACCTCACAAGGGTTATGCCCGTCTTCGCCCGGCTTGACGCCACCAGGTCCGTCGCCGAGTTCCCCATCCGTGCAGGTGACGACGACGGTCCGCACCCCCTGCTGGGTGTAGTGCGCGAGGATGCCACCGGGAGAGGTCGACTCGTCGTCGGGATGAGCGTGCACAGCCGTCAGCGTCAACTGTGTCGCCACGCCAGTAGCCACCAGTGGAGTATCACATCCCCGCATCCGCCGACCGGCGTGTCCCGCAGAGCGCCTGGGCTGGAGCAGCAATGTTGCGGTTCGAGCGGAACAGATTGCCCGGGTCGTAAGTCTTCTTGATCTCGACGAGGCGGTCATAGTTGAGGCCATAAGTGGCTTGGACGCGCGCGGAGTCCTCTTCGGCGGTCTGGAAGTTGATGTAGTTGCCACCGGTCGAGAAGGGCCGGATCCGCTGCCACGCCTCGCGGACCCAGCGCGGGAAGGGCTCCGCGTTGGGCTCGTCCGGCTCCCAGATGCCGATCACACCGACCGCGAAGTGGGCGTCTCGGTTCCCGACGGCACCGTCGTCCTCGTCATGGTCATTGAGTGCCCCGCCGAGGTGCAGAATGCCCAGCTGCGCCTCCGGAATAGGGCACTCGGCAGCCAGGTCCCGCCAGGTGGAAAGCAGCCCGTCGCTGAGTTCGGCGAGGTACTCGGTCTTCCAGTAATAGTGGTGACCCTTGGGCTCACCCACGTCGAGGTACGACTGCACCTGGGTGTAGGGCTGCTCAGCAAGCAAGTCCACCACGGGATCGCCCAGCGCACGGATCGGCGCGAGCACCTCGTCGACGCCGTCTAGGTCGCCGCTGTAGCAGACGGCCATGGCACAGATCCGCCTGTTGTGCCAGTCCCGCGGAACGAACGGTGCTGCCGGAGCCCGGAGCAGGTTCAACCACACGGCCAGCTCCCGGGGCGCCTTGGTGGTCATCGCCCGGTAGGCCCGGAGGATCTCGTCGGCTCGCTGGAAGGGCCAGGCGATCAGCCCGCCGTAGACGGTCGGACCGACCTCGTGCAGGCGGAAAGTGAACGACGTGACGACGCCAAGGTTGGCGCCGGCGCCGCGGATCCCCCAGAACAGGTCAGCGTTCTCTTCCCGGCTGGCCCGGCGAATCCGGCCGTCGGCGGTGACGATCTCGACTTCGAGGAGGTTGTCGACCGTCCAGCCGAACCGGCGTGTCAGGTAGCCAAGTCCCCCGCCGAGCGTCAATCCCGCCACGCCGACCTCGGAGACGAAGCCGAACGGGGTAGCCAGGCCGTGGCGCTGGGTCTCCCTGTCCACCTCGCCAAGCAGGCACCCGGGCTGGACCGTCGCGGTCCGCGCCTGCGGGTCCACTCCGATCCCGCGCAGCCGGGACATGTCGATGGTCAGGCCGCCATCGGCCAGCGCGGTGCCGGCGATGTTGTGCCCGCCCCCGCGCACCGAGAGCGCGAGGCCCTTCTCGCCGGCGAAGTCCACTGCAGCCACGATGTCGCTCGGGTCCGTCGGCTGGACCACGATCGCCGGCGTCTTGGAGATCAGGCCGTTCCACAGCAGCGTGGCCTCGTCGAAGCCGGCGTCCTGAGGGAGCAACAGGGAGCCTCGCAGGCGCTGGCGGAATGCCTCGACGCAATCTTGCCTCAGCGTGGTCGTTGTCATGGCTTCTCCGTTCGACCCAGCGTGGTGCGCAGCGCGCGCAGAAATGGCATCGAATCTGTTGTGCGATGCCGCGATGAATCGAATGATGGGGCGCAGTCAGCAGGCCGCGCGTCGGCGAAAGCACCCAGACTTCCGCGACGGCGCCGTGGGTATTTCCGCCTAGGAAGGTGCCCCAGAAAGTGCACCAGAAATTGTTCAGACGAGCTGATGCTGGTATGCGTAGGCCGTGGCAGCAGCGCGTGATGGCACGGCCAGTTTGGTGAGGATGTTGCTCACGTGCCGATCCACCGTCCGCTCGCTGAGTACCAGCTCGGCAGCGATCGCCTTGTTGGTAGTGCCAGCGGCAACCAGGCGCAGCACCTGCAGCTCGCGCGGGGTCAACCCACGATGACCGGACCGTGCATTCCCGGTCAGGGAGTCGAGCCGGGCGACATCCGGGGCAGCACCCAGCTGCAGGAACACGTCACGGGCCGCCTCCAGCTCCAACAACGCCCCGTCGTCATCTCCCAGAGCGCGGCATGCCAGTCCCATCAACACCCGCACGAGCGCGACCTCATACGGTGCCCCGAGCTGCTGCCACACCTGGCAGGCGTACCGCAACGCGATCAGCGCGGCTCGGGCGTCGCCTTCAGCCAGCTCGACGGCCCCCCGGGCGTTCGCGGCCATCGCGCTCAGCACGTCGCCACCTCCGTAGCCCTCGGCGGTCTCGGTCAGCTCGCAGCAGGCAACCCGCGCCTGCGCGATCTCGGCTACGGCCAACATGATCTCGACGTATGCCGGCAGCAGCCGGGCGCGCTCAAGCCGTTCGGTGGTCTCACCCAGCATCCGGCAGATCGCGGCGGCAGCCGCATCGGCGCGTCCCTGGGCCAGCCGGAGCAGGGCCAGGCCAGGTT
>JBGSWT010000731.1:0-4099 GCA_041751815.1 Pseudonocardiaceae bacterium | reverse complement strand
ATCGCCGACGCCGAGCCCGCCCGCTCGGGCGTGGCCGCCCCCACGATCAGGTCGGTGGCCAGGGTGAAGGACGGGGCGAGTCCCAGGGAGAGGACGACGGAGCCGACTACGAGGATCGCGAGCCCGGAGTCGCTCTCGAGCTGGGTCAGCAGCCCGAACCCGACGGCCGCGAGCAACAGGCCGGCGCCCATCACGAAGGCGGGACGAGTCCGACGGACGAAGTACGGCGTCAGCATGGCTCCGACGATGAAGCCGGCAGTTTCGGGAAGCGTCAACAGTCCTGCCTCCAAAGGCGAGAGCCCCAGCACCAGCTGCAGGTACTGGAAGAGAAAGAGGAAGGCTCCGAACAGGACAAAGGTGACGAGCAAGTAGATGGCCAGCGAAGCACTGAAAGCGGGTGCTCGGAAGAGCCGGAAGTCGAGGAGGGGGTCTGTCAGCTGTCCCTGCCGACGCACGAACACGACGCCGAGCGCGAGCCCCGCGAGGATCGAGAGCACGGGCAGCGGGCCGAGGCCGCCCTCAGCGATCAGCTTGACCCCGTAGATCACGGCCAGCACGCTGAGCAGCGACATCGCCGCGCTGGACACGTCGAGTCGACTCGCTGCGGTATCGCGGAACTCAGGCAAGAAGACGGGGGCCAGCACGAGCAGCAGCACCATTACGGGCACGGCCACAAGAAAGACGGAGCCCCACCAGAAGAACTCCAGCAGCGCTCCGCCAACGAGCGGGCCGAGGGCGCCGCCGGCCGAGTAGCTGGTGATCCAGACGCCGATCGCAACCGTGCGTTGGCGTGGGTCGTGGAACATGTTGCGGATCAGAGACAACGTCGACGGCGCCAGCGTCGCCCCGGCCAGCCCGAGGAGGGCGCGGGCCACGATCAGCATCTCCGCGCTCGTCGAGAAGGCCGCCAGCAACGACGCGACGCCGAACGCGGCCGCGCCGATCAGGAGTAGCCGGCGGCGGCCGATCCGGTCGCCCAGGGTACCCATCGTGATCAGAGCTCCCGCGACGAAGAACCCGTAGATGTCCACGATCCACAGCAACTGGGAGCTGCTGGGTTGGAGGTCGACGCTCAGCCGGGGCACTGCCAGGTGCAGCACGGTCATGTCGAGACCGATGAGCATGGTGGGCAGCGCCAGCACCGCGAGTCCGGCCCATTCCCGGCGTCCGGCCCTGCGGCCGGCCTCAGACGCGATGTTCGACGACATCAGGCGTCCCTCCATCGGTACGTCAGGCCACGGGTTCCCTCTGCGTCAGCGACCAAGTACCAGAATAATATTCCAACTCGGATCAGAACGTAACATATAATGGACGTGTGGCCCTCTCGCACGACCCCGCTGCCCCGGCCGCCCGCGCCGGCCGCCCACGGAACTCGTCCATCGACGCTGCCGTGCTCGATGCTACGGACGCCGTGCTCGACGACTCGGGCTACAGCCGGTTCACCCTCGAAGAGGTCGCCCGCCGTGCCGGTACCACGAAACCCGCAATCCGCCGCCGCTGGCCTACCCGCCAGCACCTTGTCCTTGCAGTGCTCGCCCGGCGCCTGGGTGCGGCGCAAGTGCCGGACACCGATTGCACACTGTGTGATCTCACCGACGGCATCAACGTCTTCGTGGCGGCCTTCCAACGCATGCCCCCCGACGTACTCGGCCCCCTCCTCGCCGACTGCGCGGGCGAGTCCGCGCTTCGCGCGGACTTCATGGCCACGCTGTTCGAGCCGCCGCGCACCGCTGTCGCGCATACGCTCAACCGCGCCCTCGCTCGAGGTGACTTGCGCGCGGACCTCGACCGCGAGCTCACCCTCGACCTTCTCGGCTCACTCATCCACTACCGCACGCTGTTCGGCCACGCACCCACCAGCGCCGCAGAGATCGAACGAGCTGTCGAAACCCTCCTGCAAGGCATCGCCACCGACTACCCCGCGCTGCTCGAACACAGCCGCCGCCGGGCCGGTGACCCGCAGACCCACCATCTCCACGACGGATCCCTCAACCAGGACGATCCGAGCTCTATAGGGGCAAGCTAGTCTGGATGCTCGCCATTCGTCCTGCTGTCGGGAGCCTGCGCTGACCGTGCATCAGCTGCGACTGCCGGTTCCCACTCGGGTCGCTGTCCTGGTATCCGGTACCGGGACGCTGCTGCAGGCGTTGCTGGACGCCGCCGGCCCCGACTACCCCGCCCTGGTTGTTGCCGTCGGCGCGGACCGAACCGGCGCCGCAGGCCGGCGGCGCGCCGCTGATTGCGGGCTGCCCACCTTCGTCGTCGACCTGGCACGGCATCCCGACCGGGCATCCTGGGACGCCGCGCTCACCGAGGCGGTCGCCGTGCACCAGCCGGATCTGGTCGTCGCGGCCGGGTTCATGAAGATCCTGGGTCCGGTATTCCTGGAGCGCTTCGGCGGTCGCATCGTGAACACTCATCCCGCGCTGCTGCCCGCGTTCCCCGGTCCGCACCCGGTGGCTGACGCGCTGGCACACGGGGTCCGGATCACCGGCGCGACCGTGCACCTGGTGGACGCAGGTGTGGACACCGGTCCGATCCTGGCCCAACGGGCCGTCGAGGTGCTACCCGGCGATACCGAGCAGCGGCTGCACGAGAGGATCAAGGCTGTGGAGCGGCGGTTGCTGGTTGAGGTCGTCGCCGAGTTGGTCCGCTGTGGGTGCACTGTTACCGGACGAAAGGTCTCACTGCCGTGACCGCCGAGGTTCGCAGGGCTGTACGTCGGGCGCTGTTGAGCGTCTCGGACAAGAGCGACCTGCTGGAACTGGCCACTGGTCTGCACGCGGCGGGAGTCCAGATCGTCTCTACCGGCTCGACCGCGGCCACGATCGCCGCCGCGGGCGTCCCGGTGACCCGGATCGAGGAGCTCACTGGTTTCCCGGAGTGTCTGGACGGGCGGGTCAAGACCTTGCATCCCCGGGTGCACTCCGGACTGCTCGCCGACACCCGCAAGCCTGCGCACCTGGCTCAGCTGGCCGACCTGGGCATCGAGCCATTCGACCTGCTGGTCGTCAACCTGTATCCGTTCCAGGCCACCGTTGCTTCCGGGACCGGTTTTAACGAGTGCGTTGAGCAGATCGACATCGGTGGCCCGGCGATGGTGCGGGGGGCCGCGAAGAACCACGCCTCAGTGGCCGTGGTGGTGGACCCGGCGGCCTATCCCGATGTGCTGGACGCCGTCCGAGCCGGTGGCTTCACCCTGGCGCAGCGCCAGGCGCTGGCCGTTGCGGCGTTCCGGCACACCGCGGACTACGACATCGCGGTGGCGTCCTGGATGGGATCGTTGACGTCCCCCGAGAAGGACACAGATGATGGATTCCCGTCGTGGGTGGGTGCCTCTTGGCAGCGTGCGGCGGCGTTGCGCTATGGGGAGAACCCGCACCAGCGGGCTGCTCTGTACACCGGGAGCCACCGTGCCGCTGGGGGTCTGGCCGGTGCGGAACAGCTGCACGGCAAGGAGATGTCCTACAACAACTACCTCGACGCTGACGCGGCCTGGCGGGCTGCGCATGATCACGACGGCGCCTGCGTGGCGATCATCAAGCACGCCAACCCCTGCGGTATCGCGGTGTCGACCGCCGAGGACGTCGCCGACGCGCACCGCAGGGCGCACGCCTGCGACCCGGTGAGCGCGTTCGGGGGAGTGATCGCGGTGAACCGTGAGGTCACCGCCGAGCTGGCCGAGCAGGTCACCGAGGTGTTCACCGAAGTGTTGCTGGCACCGTCGTACGCCGAGGGTGCCCTGGACGTGCTGGCCCGCAAGAAGAACCTGCGGTTGCTGCTGGTTGAGGCGCCAGAGCGTGGGGGTGTCGAGTTCCGGGCGCTGTCTGGCGGGCTCCTGTTGCAGACCCGGGACGCGATTGACGCCCTTGGCGACGATCCGGCGTCCTGGACGCTGGCCACCGGTGCACCAGTGGACGGGCCAACGCTGGCCGACCTGGCTTTCGCCTGGCGGGCCTGCCGCGCGGTGCGTTCGAACGCCATCCTGCTCGCCGCAGGCCAGGCCACTGTCGGCATCGGGATGGGGCAGGTGAACCGGGTGGACGCCGCCCGACTTGCGGTCAACCGAGCCGGGCTCCGGGCGGCCGGCTCAGTGGCC